>NZ_QSQJ01000002.1:0-186071 GCF_003436715.1 Prevotella sp. TF12-30
TCATTTTCAATCGATTACATAAGAATTAACAGAGTATTGATGAAACATCGTATTGTCTTTTTTTTCTTTTGCATGTTGGCTGGCGCTTCTTACGCCAAACGTACAACATCGATAGCGCAGATGAAGGTGGAGTATCAGAAAACTCCAATTGCTCTTGAAGAGGAGCATCCTAGATTCAGTTGGCAAATGCTATCTGATGATCATTCCAGGAATTGCTATCAGAAAGCTTATGCCATTACTGTAACCGACGTGCAGGGAAAGGTATTGTGGAACTCTGGAAAAGTTGCCAATTCAAAGTCCTTGAATGTACGTTACGCAGGTAAGAAATTGATGCCTCAGAAAAGGTATCAATGGAATTTGACCGTTTGGAATCAGGATGACTGTCCAATGAGTCAAACTTCCTGGTTTGAGATGGGTTTAATGAACCATTCGGATAAGAGCGAAGCCTGGAAAGGTGCCAAATGGGTTGGTTTACCGGAATCCAGCAATGTGCTTCATAGTCAATACCTGCCTGTATTCAGATTCTCCATTTCTCTTCAATTAGACAAACGCAGCAAATCAAAACAAGCATCCTTCTTGCTTGGTGTCAATGACAGAAGATTGATGGATGCCAACAAAAACATCTATCATCTGCAGAATCATCAGGATGCTTCCTATATAAAGTTTGAACTGAATACTCAGGGAATAGATGATAAAAAGGAAGCAACAGTTGCAGTTTATAGAGTAGGATATGCCAAAGAGGACAAGCAGGATGTTCCTCTAAAGGTTATATCCATACCGGCGAGTGTCATCAATCAAGGTAACCGTTATCTCAAGCATCATTTTGAAGTGGCAGTCAACCTGGGGTATACGGAAATCTTCGTGGATGGTCAAAGTCTTGGAATACAGTCATTGAATCCTATAGGGCAAGGTGGAGACTTCCTGGCTTTTCCAGTATTGGCTGATCTGGGAATAGCAGTCAACAAATCTCAAATGGCTACTTTTTCGGAAGCCGAAGTGAGAGCATTTCGAAGTCCAGGTAATGTTATCGTAAAAGTAGATAAGCTCCAAATGACTTTAGATGGCAGGAAGTCCTCACGCCAGGTTATCATTAATCCTAGCCAGAAGTCTATGCCGATGCTTCGTACTAGTTTCAAGGTGGATAAGGAGGTGGACTCTGCTCGCCTCTATGTTACTGCACGTGGTGTATATGATGTTTATATGAATGGCAAACGTGTCAATGAGGAATATCTAAATCCAGGTATAACGCAATATAACAAAACACATACTTATCAGACATATGACGTTACTGAGCATTTACTGTATGGTCAGAATGCAATAGGTGCTATTTTGGGTGAAGGCTGGTGGAGTGGCGGTCTTACCTTTCAAGGTGAGAACTGGAATTATTTCGGTGACCGTCAGTCACTATTGGCCAGATTATATATTAGGTATAAGGATGGCAGCAACCAGGATGTTGTAACATCTCCTTCTCTGTGGCAATACTACGATGAAGGACCTGTGAAATACGGAAGTCTTTTCCAGGGAGAAGTATATGATGCTTGCCGTGAGGGTGATGTAGAAGGATGGTCTCTTCCTTCTTATGATGCCGGCAAATGGAGAGATTGTGTTGAAATCCCGTTGACCAAACATGTAAGCCATGACGGATGGGGCACGGCAATGGCTCCCGATGATTATAGCTTTTTCAAACTGGTGGGGCAAAATGAAAACACCATACTTCCTGTCTGTGAACTCCCTGCAAAATCGGTTAAGGAAGTGCGAAAAGGGGTATTCATTTATGATATGGGGCAGAACATGGTGGGTGTTCCAAAAATCAAATTCTGCGGTCTTTCACCTTCTACGCAAGTCACGATGAGATACGCAGAGGTATTGTATCCAAATCTTCCGGAATATGCTGGTGATGCGGGAATGATGATGATGGAGAACATCCGTGCAGCGATGGCGCAGGATATCTATGTCGCCAAAGGTGGTATCGAAGTTTTTACCCCCCGATTCACCTATCACGGTTACCGCTATATTGAAATCACCGGTTTGGAAGCTCCACTTCCATTGGAAAATGTCAAAGGAATCGTCTTGAGTTCTATCAAGAAGATTTCCTCAGAGTATCAGACTTCCGATGACAATATCAATCGTCTCTGGGAAAATGTGAAATGGTCCTCAATGGGAAATTTCCTCTCCATACCAACGGATTGCCCTCAGCGTAATGAGCGTATGGGTTGGGCTGGTGACATCTCTGTGTTTTCCCGTACAGCAACTTATATGACTGATGCCGCTGTCATGCTTCGCAGCTACTTGCAGGCAATGAGAGATGTACAAATCCCTGAGGGAAGATTTCAAGACATTGCCCCTGTAGGTGGTGGTTTTGGTGGGTTGCTGTGGGGAAGTGCCGGCATTACTGTTCCATGGGAGTGCTACCAGCAATATAATGATACCACCTTGATCAGGGAACATTATGCAGCAATGAAGAAATATATAGAATATGTGAAGAGCCATTATATAGATAGTACCACAGACATCATTGTTCAGAAACGGCAGTGGGGAGATCTTGGTGACTGGCTGGGACTGGAAGATGAACGGAATGACAAATCTCTTCTTTGGGAGTGTTATTATATCTATGATTTGGAATTGATGCAGAAGATGGCAGGAATATTGGGCTTTCCTGATGATGCAGCTTATTATGGGAATTTGCACAAGGAACGGGTTGAGCTGTTCAACGCCTCCTACGTGAATCCTTCTTCGGGTAAAACGATAGCTTCCTCATTCAATAAAGAACAAAAGGGCAAGTTGGTAGATACACAAACATCTTACGTACTTCCACTGGTATTTGATATCATCAAACCAGCATTGAGAACAAAGTTTATAGAAAACCTGAAGTCAACTCTCATACGTTCCAACAAAACAGACAAAGGAGAATATTGTCCACCTTATTCTCTGATGACGGGTTTTATTGGTACTGCCTGGATTAGCAAAGCCTTGTCGGATGCTGGGCAAGATAGCTTGGCTTATCGACTGCTTCGCCAAAAAACTTATCCATCCTGGCTATATCCAGTAACTCAGGGAGCAACAACAATATGGGAACGTCTCAATTCCTATACACATGAGAGAGGTTTTGGAGGCAACAACCGCATGAACTCCTTCAATCACTATTCTTTTGGAGCTGTGGCAGCTTGGATGTATAACTTTTCTTTGGGTATTCAGCGCGACGAGGAGAACCCTGGATTTAAGCATTTTCTGTTGCAACCCGAGCCTGATGAGCCAGGGGGCTTGCAGTATGCTTCCGGATTCTATGATAGTATGTATGGTAGGATCGAAAGCAAATGGGAACGAAAGGACAATAGACTTGTCTATTCATTTGTCATTCCAGCAAACACATCTGCTACGGTAAGTTTACCTGCAGCTTCTCAGAAGTCTGTTTTACTGGATGGAAAGAAATTAAAGAAGAATCAATATAAGCTAATAGGCAATAAATACGTTTTGGAATTGGCCTCAGGCCAATATCAGTTTACTGTCTGCGAAAACTAAATCTTATGCGTAAAGAGTATAAGAAGCATAGGCATCTTATCTCTTTACGCTCTTTTTTATCTTATAACTCCGTTTTTGTCCTGGCTGGTGAACCTCACTTTTTATAATCTCAGACTTTGCACTTATGAAGTGTATGGAATAATCGATATTGTACTTATCTTTACAAGTTGAAAGCTTCGTAAAAATCCCTTAAGGAAAATATTTTCCTTAAGGGAAAAAACAAAAACCCTTAAGGGAAAATATAGAATCTCTTCTTGTCCCCATTTTACGGGTGTTTGAGAAGTATTTTACTCGTTTAGAATAATATTAACATAATTTTTTGGCAGAATGCCATTCTTGTAATTAAGGAATAGCAAACTACATATCCTCCATCGACAATCCCTGGTATCCGATAGTGAATTTCTTGAATTTTCCTGTTGCCTGGAAGAAATGCTCGGCTTTATCTTTTAAGATGCCGAGATTTATATTCTTGGCTTGGCGTTTCACCTCATAGAAAATGACTTTTTGCTCCAGTTCATCGGCAGCGATGATATCGATTTCATTCTCTCCCTTTCTGTCCCACCAGGAAGCAATCTGGGTATATTCTTCGCTTTCAATCATCTTTGCTATGAAATATCTTTCCAGAACCTTGCCGGTATATGTGGTGTAGCCCTTGTCCATGACCATCTTTAGTTTCTTGTTGGCGCCAACCTCTATCATATATCCATATTTGTAGATGTAGCGAAACCAGACGCGAAGGAAGTTGTCTTCTATCTGGTACCGAATGTTGCGATTGGTCTTTTGAAACATCGGTGTATAACGGGAAATCAAGCAATAGTCGTTCTCCAGTTTAGTGAGATAGCCCGAGAGTTCTATTTTCATGATGCTTTCTATTTCACCACGGGTTGTGCAGCCTGAAGCGATAAGTTGCAGTATTTCGAAATATCGGGCATAGTCTTTGCCAAATTCCTCTATCAGCATATTTTTCCCTTCGTAGATGAAATAAGAGTTTTTTGCAACAAACTTCTCTGTCATCTGTTCCTTGGTCGTGGCTCCTGCATCCATCATCATTTCTACATATTCTGCTACTCCGCCTGTATAACTGTAGAGAGCTAGTAGGTCATCGTTGGTGTAGGCAGAATTATATGTAGAGAGAATTTCCTTGATGACAGAAGGAGGAAATGGAGTGACTTTTATTTCTCCAGTCTGCCTACCATAAAGTGGTTGCTTATTGTTCTTAAAGATGATGTTCATAAGTGAATAAACAGAACCGCAAACCACGAGATTGATATGAGTTTCCTGTTTGTTTAGATCCCATATCTTTTGCATATCTGAAAAGATAGATGGATTAACCCGCTTGAAATCTTGAAATTCGTCTATGATGAGAGTGATAGGGCGAATCTTGGATAGTTGAAGCAGATATTTAAAGATATCTGCAAAGCGTGTTACTTCGCCGAGGATAGGAAGCTGAAGTTTGGTCGTCATCTCTTCGATAAAATCTCTGCAGAGTTCAGCTTCTGATTTTCGTGCAACAAAGAAATACAGCATATCCTGAACATCCTCGTATGCTTTTATCAATAAGGATGTCTTTCCGCTACGTCGGCGTCCTGTTACGATTGTGAAACGAGCCGTTTGCAAAGATAGATTTCTTATCTCTTGCAATTCTTTTATTTCGTTTTGTCTTCCAAAGAACTTCATATTTCTATTATTTTAGAGTTTCTTTTTCTTGTTATTTTCCGAAACCGCTGTTTCCGAAATGGCGGTTTCGAATGCAAAGATAATAAAAAAGCTTGAATGTCAGTTAGTTTGCTTGTTGATTTAAGATTTTTTATTTGTTTGAATGTTGGATTTGTTTCCGAAATGGCGGTTTCGAACATTGTTCTGTTCTTATGTTGCGTTACAGGAAGATAAGTGCACTTAGGCTAATTGTTTGTCACCGTTATAACCTTGGATTATGAATCTATGGAAAGTTTTCAGGAGTGTAACCACACTCCTGAAAATTTTCAGTCTTGTATCTATCATTGCATGTTCATTTGCTTTTGGCACAATTATTTAACAGTAAGATTCTGGGTCTTTACCTCTTTACTGTTTCCTCCCACCATAATCTGGAAGTCGCCAGGTTCTATCACATGCTTTAATTCTGCGTTATAGAATTTGAGCATTTCAGGAGTGATGTCGAAGCTGATTTCCCTGCTTTCTCCTGCAGCCAGATGGATGCGCTGGAAACCTTTCAGCTCCTTGACAGGGCGAGAGATGCTGGCAACCATATCACGGATATAGAGCTGAACTATCTCGTCGGCATCACGGCTGCCCGTATTCTTTACGTTGATGGTGGCGGTGATCTTCCAGTCATCCCTATTGACTTCATGGCTGCTTAGCTTCAAATCGCCATACTCGAAAGTGGTGTAGCTCAATCCATAGCCGAATGGATAGAGAGGACCATTGCTTACATCCAGACAATTGCTGGCAAACTTGGCAAATTTCTGATTGTCATCTGGTACAGGGCGTCCCGTATTCTGATGATTGTAATAGAGTGGCTCCTGACCTGTTGTCTTTGGCATGGAAGTGGTGAGCTTACCTGATGGAACCTTGTCGCCGAAGATGACATCGCAAAGTGCATCTCCCACTTCTGAACCACCAAACCATACGTTCATGATGGCAGGAATGTGTTCATTCTCCCATGACAAAACCGTAGGACGACCGGCAAAGTTGAGCAATACGACAGGTTTTCCCGTCTTTGCGAGTTCTGCCAGAAGTTCTTGCTGCACATCAGGCATTTCCAGATTAGTGCGGCTTGCGCATTCCCCGCTCATATCGGCAGTTTCGCCCATGGCGCAGATAATCACATCTGCTTCCTTTGCTATCTGCAGCGCCTCGTTCTTCATCTTTACTTCATCTCCCCAGGCGATAGACTTGCCCAGTTCGCCGTTCTTCTGAAGTTCCCTATCGCGCCAGATATTGCTGCCCTGTGCATATAATAAGGTGGCTTTGCCATCGAGCGCTTTCTCCATGGCTTCCTTGATGGTAGTGTATTTCTCAGGAGCCTGGGCTACACTCCATGTGCCGGCTATATTATCGCGGGTATCTGCAAGAGGACCTATCAGCGCTATCTTTCCCTGCTTCTTTAGAGGAAGAAGATTTCCTTCATTTTTCAGAAGCACGAAGGTCTCGGCTGCTACGTCGCGAGCTATCTGTCGGTTTTCGGCAGAGTAGATGTCGGTCTTGTTTCGCTTGGTATTGCAGTAGCGGTAAGGATTGCTGAACAATCCCAGTTTGTATTTTGCCTCGAGGATGCGGCGGCAGGCAGTGTTGATGTCTTCCTCCGTCACCTTGCCCTCTGCCACGCTTTGTGCCAGATGCTTGACGAAGGCATTGGAGCACATATCCATATCCGTACCTGCCAGGAGTGCCTGTTCTGATGCCTCTTTCAGATCCTTGGCAGTGCCGTGGTTCAGAATCTCGGCGATAGATGCATAATCGGTTACCACGAATCCCTTGAATCCCCATTGTTTTCTCAAGACATCGGTCATCATCCAGTGGTTGGCGGTGGCAGGGGTATAATCTATCAGGTTGAACGAAGACATTACGCTGCCTACGCCAGCCTTTACCACGGCTTCGTAAGGAGGCAGGTATTGGTTCATCATGCGTATGCGACTCATATCTACGGTGTTGTATTCCTTTCCGCTCTCCACGGCTCCGTAGAGGGCAAAGTGCTTGAGGCACGCCATGATTCTATCGGCTCTCAATATCTCCTCTGTGCGCATGTCGGCGCCCTGGTAACCCTGTGTGAGTGCTGCACCCATCACGCCGCTCAGGTAAGGATCCTCTCCGTTACCCTCGCTGATTCGTCCCCATCGGGCATCGAGTGCAATATCTACCATAGGCGAGTAAGTCCAGTTGATTCCTGCAGCACTGGCTTCCTTTGCCGATACTTCGCCTACCTTCTTCATCGCTTCTGTATCCCAGGAGCAGGAGAGGGCGAGAGGGATAGGGAACATCGTCTCGTAACCATGGATTACGTCCATGCCCACCAGCAGCGGAATGCCCAGACGGCTGTTCTTGATGGCGATGTCCTGGAGAGCCTTGATTTTGTCGAGTCCCTTGATGTTGAATACGCCGCCCATGTTGCCTTTTGCAATGTCGCCACCCACCTGGGTGTTTAGGGCTCCACCGGTAGTGATATCGCCAGCCACCATCAGGTTGAGCTGACCGATTTTCTCCTGTAGAGTCATCTTTGCCATCAGCTGGTCGATATACTCCTTCATCGGCAGGATTTTACCTTTTTGAGTTGTTGTAGCAACTTTCTTCTTGCTGGCGGGTGTATGGGCGATGGCAGGAACCATCAGCGAGCCAGCCAGCAGAAATGATAGTGATATGAATGCTGTTCTCATGTTTATAATGTTAGTATGGTTATTATGCAACTTATATTATTGCTAGTATTGTTTTGCAAAAGTAATAAAAAAACTTGAGCCCACATAGCATAAAGGGTGAAAATGTTGATTTTTTTTCTGTTAAAGAAGGAAATAAGACTATATATGAACAAGCTAATGATATGATGCAAACCGATCATGAGTATATCGGCGAGTTATACGATTACTTTGATGCTGCGTTCCTGAAACTCTTCCTAAAGAATGGAGCCATCTGTGAAAGAGATGAATTTGAAACAAAGGTAAAGCAGATTGGAATGAGATGATATTCGGTATAAGTTTGGCGCAAACTTATACTGGGTGATAAAAAAGGTTCCTTGTGGAGTTTGAAAATCTCCAAAGGAACCTTTTTTTGTTTTATTTCAGTTCAAACGCCTTTTTGAGTTTCAGCTGATCGGAAGCATTTCCGACGAGCGCCTCAAACTTG
Organism: Prevotella sp. TF12-30; assembly: GCF_003436715.1. Taxonomy (NCBI): domain Bacteria; kingdom Pseudomonadati; phylum Bacteroidota; class Bacteroidia; order Bacteroidales; family Prevotellaceae; genus Prevotella; species Prevotella sp. TF12-30. The sequence goes on from NZ_QSQJ01000002.1 coordinate 8,353, forward strand.
CCTGCTTCTGCCTTCCAGGATGCAGCTGTTTCATCATAGAAGCTGAGTGCCTGCTTATTGATGGTGATGTTTACATCCTTGCTCTCTCCCGGCTGCAGGTAAACCTTCTGGAATCCCTTCAGCTCCTTGTAAGGGCGATCGACAGAAGCCTTTACATCATGGATATAGAGCTGGATGGTTTCTGCACCGGCACGTTTGCCAGTGTTCTTTACATTCACGGTAAAGGTGATAGAGTCATTCAGATTCATCAGATTCTTATCACTGCGAAGATTAGAGATGGCAAACTGAGTGTAGCTCAATCCATGTCCAAAGGCGAATGCTGGCTTGATGTTTTTCTTATCATTCCAGCGGTAGCCTACGTAGATGCCTTCCTTATACTCCTCATCAATGATGTTGCCCTCAGTCTTGGTTCCACCTTCCTTGCGCCAGGTGCCCGGATAGGTGTTTAATGCGTGGGCACCCACTTCCTGCAATGAGTTTACCCATGTGAATGGTAATTTGCCGCTAGGATTCTTGTCGCCGGTGAGGATAGAAGCCAGAGCTTTACCGCTTTCGCTACCGATATACCATCCCTGTACGATACCTGCTACCTTCTCTTTCCAAGGCATAGCCACTGCATTACCCGAGATATTCACATAGATGAAGTTCTTGTTGGCTTTAGCCAAAGCCTCAATGAATTTGTTTTGGGCGTAAGGCAATTCATACTGCTTGCGGTCGTGACCCTCGCAGTCCTGGTAGTCGCTCTTGTTCAGTCCGCCAAACATCACCACATAGTCGGCATCCTTGGCTTTCTTCACCGCCTCGTTTATCAATTCTGCCTCAGATCGATTATCTTTCAGATTTTGTCCAGAGGTAACGCCATTGTATTCGCCTGTTACATCGCCCACATAGCCTCGGGCATAGTCCACGCTGATACCTTCCTTGCTGAGTCGAGCCTTCAAGCCATCGAGTGGCAAAATCTCCTTCTGTACCTTGAGCGAAGAGCTGCCTCCGCCCACAGTCATCATCTTCACGGCATTTTCTCCTACTACCAAAACACGTTGTGCTTTCTGGGTATTGATAGGAAGCACATGGTTCTTGTTCTGGAGTAGTACGATGCCTTCTTCGGCAATCTGTCTGGCTGCAGCATAGTGGCTGTCAGAACAGAGGAAACCATGAGGACGGTTCGGATTCATGGTGGTGCGATAGAAGAGGCGCAATACGCGGCGCACCTTTTCATCCAATTCCTTGGTGGTGTATTTACCTTCCTGGATACCTTTTATATATGGTACGGCAAGGTAGTAATTATCGTAGGCATTGCTGGCACCCATGGTCAATCCGTTCGTCCATGTGCCGAACTCTATGTCGAGCCCGTTCTTCACGGCTTGGTCGGTATCGTGTGCGCCTCCCCAGTCGCTTACCACTACGCCGTCATATTTCCAGTCGCCCTTCAGAATCTTGTTCAGAGTCCACTGGTTATGGCAGTTGTGTTCGTTCTTGTAGAGATTGTATGCACCCATGATTCCCCAAGTCTTTCCTTTCTCTACAGCAGCCTTGAAGGCTGGGAGATAGATTTCATGGAGGGCACGGTCGCTCACGATGACGTTTACCTGATGACGGTATTCCTCGTCGTTATTGAGGCAGTAATGTTTCACGCAGGCTGATACTCCCTTAGACTGTAATCCTTGGATATAAGGTACAACCATGATGCTTGCCAGGTAAGGATCTTCACCCATATATTCGAAGTTGCGTCCGTTCAATGGGGTGCGATAGATGTTCACGCCAGGACCTAGAATCATGTCTTTTCCTCGATACAAAGCCTCTTCGCCTAATGATTCTCCATAGATTCTGCTCATCTGTGGGTTCCAAGATGCTGCCAGGCAGGTGAGGGCAGGGAAGGCTACGCAGGAGTCATTGGTTTGGCCAGCCTGCTCCCATTCGTCCCACAATACATCAGGGCGAACACCATGAGGACCGTCATCTGTCCAGAAGTCAGTAAATCCCAAACGGGGAACTCCTGCAGAGGAAAACTTACTCTGTGCATGAATGATGCGAATCTTCTCTTGAAGTGTCATTCGGGCAATGGCATCGTCGATGCGTTGTTCTACAGGTTTGGTGTTGTCGAGATAGACGGGCAACTGACCTGTTTGTTGTGCGCTGGAGGTGGCTATAGCCGCCATCGACAGTGCGCAGGATAGAATGAAGTGTTTCATATTTTTTATTTGATATTCTTGAGTGGATCTTATGCGATTATCATACAGAGCTTGAGTACGTTCTCCTCGAAGTGCTCCTTGTCTATGGCATTGTTCTTGAGGATGGAACGATAGTTATATACAGTTTGTGGTGAATAAGACAAGATGCCGGCAATCTTGGAACTTTCAGTAATGCCTAATCGCAACAAGGCGCACACACGAAGGATGGGTGGCATTTCCCCATTCTCTTTCAGTTGGATGTGTGCCGATTCGGTGAGTTGCTGGTTCAGCTCGCTTATAAAAGTTGGGTACAGAGACAGGAATGCTTTGTCGAATTCCGTCAAAAACTCCTTGTTTTCTTTCTCTGTATTGGTTGAGGAAGAAAGGAGGCTCAGAAGTTCCTTGCTTTGGTTGGCTTTTATCTTTCTTACTGCCAAGGTGCGCAGTTTGCTGTTTCTCTCTATATTCTTATAACACAGGTCAATATACACCTTTACCAGTCTTTCGCGCTTCTGATTGGTATCCTTCAGTTCGTCGTTGATGAGATGCAACTGTCCATTGAGAACTTCCATTTTTGCGGATGTTGCTGTGATTTCATCTTTCTTTTGTTTCAGCAGCCTGTTCTTTTTGCGGATGAACAGGCTGCTAATACCTACTCCAAGTAGGAGCAGGATAATGACCAATAGGGCGATGTTGAGCAATCTGTTAGTTGTTTTGATGTCATCTGTATAGGCATTGGTAATCAATTGTAATTTGGATGAAATCTCAATGCGGCGCAACCGGCTTTTGTAGGTATAAGCATCTTCCAGGGATAGGTTGATGTATTCCTGGGCTTTGTTCAGACTTCTGGTCTTATGTTTGTAGATGAAGAGTGCGATGTCTTGCAGAGCGACATTTTCTTTTGTGGCAGAAGTGATGTCTGAGATGGCTGCAACCAGGAGGTAATGCTCCATTAGCTCTAGGTTGTTGGCTTTCTGATAGACCTCTGAAAGCGCAAAGGCGGTCATGGCATGCAGACGGCTGTTGGTCTTTTCCATGTTCAGTGCCTTTTTGTAGTATTGGATGGTCTTGTTATTGTTGGGATGATTGCTGAAATAGTATAATTCTCCCATCAGGTAGTAATAGAATGCATCTTTCTTTGGCGACAGTTCTATTGCTTTCTTCAGGTATTCCACTTTTTTCAGGTCGTAATTCTTGCTGAATTCATTGTTTTCACAGTAGGTTGACCAGTTGTTGTATAGTCCATACATTGTATAATAATATAGAAACTGATAGTCACGTGGTTCTTCCTTAGGCTCTATCTTCTGCAAAATTTCCTTTGCTTCTGCATAGAATCCACGTGTGATCAATAATCTGGTTTGGCTAAGCTGGAATCTTTTGTTAAAAAAGATATTGTTGCTCTTTTGGGCAAGGATGAGGCCTTTGTTTATGTAGGTCATTGCCGAGTCGTATTCGTAGGCTTTGTATTCGTTGGCGAGTTGTTCGTATAGCTTTAATTTGTCTTCGTTGCTGGTAACATACTTGGCTCCTTGCTTGATTTCATTTAAGCTTTTCTCTTTTAACTCTACATAATGGGCACGTTGTGCCAGGGCAGCATCCAGCTGCTTGTATAGCTGGTTGTTGTCTCCTTTTATGTATATCGGCTGTATCATCAGGGTGATGATTATAACGATAAGATGTCTCATATTTCCTATGTTTTTAGATTCCGCTGCAAAAATAATAAAAAACATTGAGAATCTCGCATCTACTAGCCGCTTTTTTTGAGAATTCGCAAAATATTGATATTCAGAGCTGTGAGATTGGTTCTAGATACCGACAATCTACCAAAAGCCTACTATTCGCACCAACTTATTGATTTTTGCCGTACTTTTGCGGCAACAAACAATTTTAATCATAATAAACCTATTAAATTATGGATAAAACGAACTTATCAAAGAAAGCAGGTCTGCTGATGGCAGGATGCTTGATTACTTTTAATGCTTTTGGTCAGGCAACCATTAAAGGACAGGTGGTGGATGCCACGGGTGAACCTGTCATTGGTGCAAGTATTCTGGTGAAGGACACCAAGAATGGAGCGGTATCTGACTTGGATGGCGGTTACACACTTAATAATGTAAAGGATGGAGCCGTCTTGGTATTCTCTTATCTGGGATATCGTACCCAGGAGATTCCTGTAAAAGGAAATCATGTTATCAATGTAACGCTGAAGGAAAACGATGAGGTGCTCGATGAAGTGCTTGTCGTTGGTTATGCCGTGGGCAGCAAGCGAACTGTGTCGGGTGCTGTCGACCGCATCAAGAAAGAAGATATGAACAAGGGTGTGGTAACCAGTCCTGCCGAGGCCTTGAAGGGTAAGGTAGCTGGTGTTGTCATCTCTCAGGCAGGTGGTGATCCTACCAGTTCGCCAAGCATTCGAGTTCGTGGTACATCTTCTCTTTCCGGCGGCAACGATCCGTTGGTTATCATTGATGGCGTCTTTGCTGATATGACGATGTTCAATTCCCTGGCTCCTGGTGATATTGAGAGTCTGACCATCCTGAAGGATGCTTCAGAGACGGCTCAGTATGGTTCACGTGGTGCTTCCGGTGTCATCGTTGTTACCACAGCCAAGGGTAAGCTGGGATATTCCAGCCTTAGCTACAATGGTCAGTTTGGTGTAAACACGGTCTATAAAAATCTGGATATGATGTCGGCTTCCGAATATCGTGAGACAGCCAAGTCCTTGGGGTTGACCTATACCGATATGGGTGGCGATACCAATTTCCTCGAGGAGATTGAGCGCAATACGGGTCTTACCCAAAATCATAATATTTCTTTTTCTTCTGGTACGGATACATCCAGTCTGCGTGCTTCTTTGGGATTCATACTCCGTCAGGGAGCCTTGAAGAATTCTGATATGAAGAATATTACAGCAAAGCTGGATGGCACCCAGTATCTCTTCGATAAGCATCTGAAGCTGGAACTAGGAATGTTTGGCTCTCAGCGCAACAGCAATATCCAGTATGATATGCACAAGATGTTCTATTCTGCCACTGCTTACAACCCTACCTATCCACATGTAAGAAACAACAAGGGCGAATGGGATGAGGACTTGCTTGCCAATGAAATCTGGAATCCACTGGGATTGCTCGATATTGATGACTTCTACAAGGATGCTTCTGTCAATGTTCATGGCAAGGCAACTGTCAATATCATCGACGGTCTCTCTGTAAGTGCCTTTGGTTCATATAACTATTGGAACCGTGACAATAAGTTCTATATTCCTAACAACATCCAGATGGGTAAGTTGAATGGTAACGGATGGGCTTATATCGCCAATACCAACCGCAAGGACTATATGGGCAATATCATGGTGAATTTCTCCAAGGATTTCGGCAAGCATCACATTGATGCCTTGGCTCTGATGGAGGGACAGAAATATACCTATGACTGGAACTCACAGGAGGCACATGGATTTGATACCAACTACTTCAAGTTCAATAACATGAAGGCTGCTGCCAATGTGAGCTGGGGTAATCTGCAGTCTAACTACACCGAATATACCCTGAGTTCTTATATGGCTCGTGTCAACTATATGTTTGCTGACAGATACATCGCTACCGTCAATGTTCGTACCGATGGTTCTTCCAAGTTGGGTGATGGTCAGAAGTGGGGCTGGTTCCCTTCTGCTTCCTTAGCCTGGGTAATCAGCAACGAGCCTTGGATGAAGAAAATCAAGCAGATAGATAATTTCAAAATCCGTGCAGGATATGGTGTGACCGGTAATCAGGATGCTATCGATCCTTATACCTCTCTCGCTCTGATGGAACCTAATGGTGTAACTACCGTCAACGGCGCAACAAGTACTACGTTTGCGGTTACTTCCAACAGCAACCCTGATCTGAAGTGGGAGGTAAAGAAGACGTTTGATGCCGGTTTCGACCTGTCGATGTTCAAGCAGCGTCTCAACGTAACCTTCGACTGGTACACTTCCGAGACTTCGGATATGCTTTATACCTATACCGTGCCGGTACCTCCTTTCACTTACGACCGTCTGTTGGCCAATATGGGTACCATGACTAATATGGGATTCGAACTGGCTGTTCGTGGTGACATCATCAAGATGAAGGACTTCACCTTCAATTCCGGTCTGAATTTCTCTTATCAGAAGAATAAGCTGAAGAAGTTGAGCGGTACCTACAAGGGACAGCCTATGACAACGAGCGAGCATATTTCTGTTGCTACGGTAGGTGCAGCTGGTCTGGTACATAATAATGGTGTAACCTATCTGATAGAGGGACAGCCTGTAGGTGTATTCTATCTGCCTCACTGCACAGGTATTGATGAGAACGGACAGTATATCATCGAAGACCTTGATGATAATGGTACCATTGATACGGGTGACAGTGGCGACCGCAAGGTATGCGGACAGGCCATTCCTAAGTACTTCCTCGGTTGGGATATGAGCTTCAAGTACAAGAACTGGGATCTGAGCATGCAGTTTAATGGTGCGTTCGGTCATAAGATTTACAATGCTACATCCATGACCTTGAACAATATGAGTAATTTCCCAACCTATAATATTCTGAGCGGTGCACAGCATCTCAATAATGGCAAGGGAATCCATGATGTTCAGATTTCTGACTACTGGTTGGAAAAGGGTGACTATATGAACTTCGAGTACGCTTCTCTGGGCTACACCTTCACCAAGGATATGCTCAAGTGGAAGTTCATCAACAACATTCACCTGTCATTGTCAGTCAACAATATCTGTACCCTCACTGGTTACAAGGGCTTGACTCCAATGATCAACTCAGCAACCATCAGTGGTGACAATCTGGGTATCGACGATAAGAACATCTATCCTCTGAGCCGTACTTATACTTTGTCGCTCTCTGTGAATTTCTAAATGTTTTCACATAGAATAGATTTCAAGTTCTAATTAAGAATTACATTATTAATATATAAAGGATTACAGTTATGAAACAATATATTATAGGTTCGATGCTTCTTTCATCGATATTACTGGCTAGTTGCTCACTGGATGAGACTCCACGAAGCAAGTTTTCTGAGGAGGAGGCTTTCAGTACCCCTAAGCTGGTATATGTAAACACAGTGGCTAATGTTTATTCTTCCATCGGCAATGGATTGTATGGAAGCGATGGTGGCTCGGTACATACCTTTCAGGAGTTCTCTTCTGATGCCAGTATGATTCCTGGTCGCCAAGGTGACTGGGTGGATGGTGGTGCCTGGCAGAACATTTTCCTCCACAACTTTGAGTCGTCTGTAAGCAAGTATAACGATGTGTGGAACAACCTGTATCGTGTCATCGGTCTTGCCAATTCTTCTATCGACCGACTCAACAAGTACCTGGGTGAGCATCCGGAGTATGCTGACTACGTTTATGAGCTGAGGGCTCTTCGTGCTGTCTATTATTATTATGTAATGGATCTCTTTGGACAGGTGCCATTGGTTGTTTCTTCTGAGGTGAGTGCTAACGAGGTGGAGCAGTCCAACCGCTCTGATGTCTTCAAGTTTGTCACTTCAGAATTGGCTGAATGTATTCCTCATCTTTCAGACAGTAAGAGTCAGAACGAGGGTGCATATTATGGCCGTATCACCAAGGCAGTGGCATATATGTGTATGGCTAAGTGTGCCATCAATGCACCGGTCTATACCATCGATGATACCACTCCAACCAGCTATAGTGCCTTTGTCGGTACAGATAAGAGCGGCAAGGCTACTGCCAGCGAGGAGCAGGGAAAGACTGTTTCGGAAATGGGTAAAAAAAATAACATCACTTTGGATGGTGAAACTCGCAATGCTTGGGAAACAGCAGCCTATTGTGCTGATCAGATTGCCAGCTTGGGTTACCGCCTGCAGCCTAGCTATGCAGACAACTTCATCGTAGCCAACCAGAATTCCGTGGAGAATATCTGGACCCGTCCGAACGACTGCGTCAACTATAAGATAGAGGATTACAACATCGTGCGCACCCTGCATTATAACCATGGCGGTGCCATCGGTTATCAGGGCTGGAATGGAGCCTGCTCTTCCAAGCAGCAGATGCTGGTATATGGCTATGGAACGGCTAATCCGGACCCTCGTCTGAAGCTCAACTTCTATACTGACAAGGATTATATGGAGGAGACTGGAAAGGCTGTAGAGGATGGTGCCACAGACAAGCCACTGGAGTATATGCCACTGGCTGTAAAGGTGGATTTCACTGCTGCCGATGACCCTCATGCCATGAAGTGTTCCGGTGCCAGAATGAAGAAGTATGAGTTTGACAAGTCCACTACCCAGCAGTATAGCTTCAACAACGACCTGGTGATCTGGCGTTATGCCGATGCCTTGCTCCTGAAGGCTGAGGCTGAGTATCGTATGGGTAACAAGGCTGAGGCTCTCACAATTGTCAATGAGGTTCGTGGCCGTGTTGCTGCTACACCTCGTACAGAACTTACGCTCAATGACATTCTGGATGAACGTATGCTGGAACTGGCTTGGGAGGGAGTACGCCGCCAAGACCAGATCAGATTCTGTACCTTTACAGAGCCTACTGCTGACCGCTTCAAGGGTGTGACCCACAATGCTTCTGCAGGTGATTACAATGATGATACGCAGGGCTATACCATGGTTTATCCTATCCCTTATGCCGTGCTCAACTTGAACAAAAAACTCGATCAGAATCCTGGTTATACCAAGTAAGGGGTAGCTCCAATGAGGAAACTTTCCTCATTGGAGCATACCAGGGAGAATGGTAATTTTATATTGAATATTACAAACTAAAAAAGGAAATAATATGAAAAAACTCTTTTTGCTCGCAAGCCTTCTGTTGGCTTTTGGCATCTCGGCAGATGCTGGAGACATCACTTCTCCTAACGGACAAATCAAGGTGAACTTCACTTTGGATGGCACTGTGCCTACCTATAGTGTGACCTATCAGGGCAAGACCATTATCAAGCCTAGCCGTCTGGGTTATCAGCTCGCCAAGGGTGGTAAGGATGGCAAGGACCTGCTTGCCGATTTTAGCGTCATCGATGAGAAAACTTCCACTTTCGATGAGACTTGGACTCCTGTTTGGGGAGAGAACAAGTCTATCCGCAATCATTATAATGATATGCTGGTAGAGTTGAAGCAGAATTCCACCGACAGTTATATGAACGTCCGTTTTCGTGTCTATGATGATGGAGTAGGATTGCGCTATGAGTTCCCTCAGAAAGGCAGTCTCAACTATTTTACCATCAAAGAAGAGCGTACAGAGTTTGCCATGACGGGCGATCATACCGCCTGGTGGATTCCTGGTGATTACGATACCCAGGAATATGAATACACCAAGACCCGTCTGTCTGGCATTCGTCCAGCCTTGCATGCTGCTGTCAGCAGCAATCTCTCACAGACTGTCTTTTCAGATACCGGTGTACAGACATCACTCCAGTTGAAGACAGATGATGGTATCTACATCAATCTGCATGAGGCTGCTCTGGTGGATTATCCAGCCATGCATCTGAATCTGGATGACAAGACCATGACCTTTACCTCTTGGCTTACCCCTGATGCCCAGGGAATGAAGGGATATATGCAGACTCCGTTCAAGAGTCCTTGGCGTACCATGGTCATTACAAATGATGCCCGCAAGGTTCTGTCTTCCAACTTGATTCTCAACCTCAATGAGCCTTGCAAGATCAAGGATACCTCCTGGATTCACCCAGTGAAGTACGTGGGTGTATGGTGGGAGATGATTTCCGGTAAGGGAGAGTGGGCTTATACCCATGATTATCCTACCGTGAAGTTGGATGGAACCGACTATGTACATGCCAAGCCATCTGGCAAGCATTCTGCCAACAATGCCAATGTGCGCCGTTACATTGACTTTGCTGCAGCCCATGGTTTCGATGCAGTCCTGGTAGAAGGATGGAACATCGGTTGGGAAGACTGGAGTGGCTATATGAAGGAAAAAGTATTCGATTTCCTGACTCCATATCCTGATTTCGACATCAAGGCGCTCAATGAATATGCACATTCTAAGGGAGTGAAGCTTATTATGCATCATGAAACCTCTTCTTCTGTGATGAACTATGAGAAGTATATGGACAGAGCTTATCAGTTGATGAAGGATTATGGCTACGATGCAGTGAAGAGCGGTTATGTGGGCAACATCATTCCTCGTGGCGAGCATCACTACAGTCAGTTGGAAATCAATCACTATCAGCATGCCGTAACCCGTGCTGCCGATTATCACATTATGGTAAATGCCCATGAGGCTGTGCGTCCTACCGGTCTCTGCCGCACTTATCCTAACCTGATTGGCAACGAGAGTGCTCGCGGTACAGAATATCAGGCTTTCGGAGGAACCAAACCGGGACATACCGCCATCTTGCCTTTCACCCGTCTGCAGGGTGGTCCGATGGATTATACCCCTGGTATCTTTGAGATGGATTGTGCCAATGGTTCACATTGTAACTCTACCATCTGCGGTCAGTTGGCACTTTATGTTACCATGTATAGTCCATTGCAGATGGCTGCTGATTTCCCTGAGAATTACGAGAAGCACATGGATGCCTTCCAGTTTATCAAGGATGTGGCCGTAGATTGGGACAAGTCTATCTATCTGGAGGCTGAACCAATGGAGTATATCACCGCTGCCCGCAAGGCAAAGGGTTCTGATAACTGGTTTGTCGGTGGTGTTACGGGCATGAAGGCTCATCAATCTACCGTAAAGCTCGATTTCCTTGACAAGGGAAAGAAGTATGTGGCTACCATCTATCAGGATGCAAAGAATGCCAACTACAAGACAAATCCTCAGGCTTATGTCATCACCAAGAAGACTGTGACCAGCAAGTCGGTCTTGAAGTTGAACTCTGTTGCAGGTGGCGGATTTGCAATTAGCATTTTTGCACAATAAAATGCAGAATTTTGAGTTATTATGAAAGAAAGTTTTCTTGAATTAATAATTATGCTCATGAAAAGAATGAATAAAATGCTGTTGGTTGCTGCTTTGGCGGCAACCACACTTTCTGTTCAGGCAGAACAGAAGAAGGGACCGGCTTGGTTGAGTGATGCACTTTTCTATCAGATTTATCCATCTTCCTATATGGATACTGATGGCAACGGTATTGGCGACCTGCCGGGTATCACTTCCAAGTTGGATTACATCAAGTCTCTGGGAGTGAACGCCCTCTGGCTCAATCCAATCTTTGAGTCGGGATGGTTTGATGGTGGCTATGATGTCATCGATTTCTACAAGGTGGATCCTCGATTCGGTACCAATACCGATTTGGTTACATTGGTCAATGAGGCCCATAAACGTGGCATCAAGGTTTGTCTCGACCTGGTGGCAGGACATTCCAGCACCAAGTGTTCCTGGTTTAAGGAGTCTTCCGAGAAAGATCCTAACCAGCGTTACAGCGACTATTATATCTGGATGAATGATATCCCTGAGAGTGAGAAGAAAGAAATAGAAGCCCGTCATCAGGAGGCAAGTCCGGAGTCTAGTACCCGAGGCAGATATGTGGAGGCTAATGCTCCTCGTGCCAAGTATTATGAGAAGAATTTCTTCGAGTGCCAGCCTGCCTTGAACTATGGTTTTGCTCATCCAGATCCAAATCATCCTTGGGAGCAGAGCGTAGATGCTCCAGGACCACAGGCTGTCCGCAGGGAAATACGTAACATCATGGCTTTCTGGTTTGATAAGGGTGTGGATGGATTCCGTGTTGATATGGCGTCATCGCTTATCAAGAACGACCCAGACAAGAAGGAGGTTTCCAAACTTTGGAATGAGATGCGTGCATGGAAGGACAAGTACTATCCTGAGACCGTCCTGATTTCAGAGTGGGCTAATCCTCAGCAAGCCATTCCTGCCGGCTTCAACATCGATTTCTACATCCATTTCGGTCTTAAGGGCTATGCCTCTCTGTTCTTCGACCGCAAGACTCCATGGGGCAAGTGGGAGCAGAGTTACCAGAACTGCTATTTCGACAAGCAGGGCAAGGGTTCGCTTAAGGAATTTAGCGAGAACTTTACCAAGGCTTTCAATGCCACCAAGAATCTCGGCTACATCGCTGTTCCATCTGCTAACCACGATTACCAGCGTCCTAACATCGGTACCCGCAACACGCCAGACCAGCTGAAGGTGGCGATGACCTTCTTCCTCACCATGCCAGGTGTTCCATTTATCTATTATGGTGATGAAATTGGTATGAAGTATCAGATGAATCTCCCTAACAAGGAGGGTAGCAATGAGCGTTCTGGTACCCGTACTCCGATGCAGTGGACCAAGGGCAAGAATGCCGGATTCTCTACGAGTGCACCCGATAAACTCTACTTCCCTGTAGATACGGAAAACGGAAAGTTGACCGTTGAAGCTCAGCAGGGAGATAAGAATTCTCTATTGTCATATACCCGTAAGCTGACCGCTTTGCGTCATTCTGCCAAGGCTCTTGACAATGAGGGAGATTGGAAGCTCTTGAACCAGAAGGATCAGGAATATCCGATGGTATATGAGCGTACTTTGGGTGAAGAGAAGTATGTTGTTGTCGTGAATCCTAGCGCCAAGGCAGTGTCTCTCAACATCAGCTCCGTAGGTGGTAAGGCTGTTTCTGTTCTTTCTACAGGAAAGGTTGTGTATAAATCAGGAAGAAAGACTGATGTGATTAAAGCTTCAGGCATAAGTGCCGCCATATTCAAGGTGGAAAGATAGAGCTTTTATAAAAACAGAAATGCGTCCGTATTGTGCGGGCGCATTTTTGTTTTACAGTCACGAATCATCTTCATCATGCAGCTTTTACTACACGTCGTTAACCTACTAATACGATGATAGTCTCCTTGCCAAGATACCTTTCTAACTTGTCGATGTATGATAAACGAATAATAGTTGCCATATTTTTATCTTTTATAATGGATATAAATCGGAAATATTTTATTTTCTATAAAGTACAAAAAAGGAGTTCCCTATGCAATATAGTTTTAGATAATCCGTTATCTAACAATCCGCAAAAACGAAAATGCTGATAATCTTTGTGGATGTAGTAAGATTTGAAGCAAAAAGTGTAACATCAAAACGATTAATTATGAGAAGAATTGCATTTTATCCAGTAGGAGGCGAGCGTGTTAGTCTACCAGAGAGGCATATCAAGGCTTATGTAGACGATTGTTGTCACGAGTTTGGACAAACGGATACAGACTCAAAGTTGATGCATCTGCTTTATGTTGCCGACAAGGGCTTTGATATCTTATCGCATATTCGTGAGTTTTTAGACAATCATCCTGAGATTGCCCAAGATAGTATCAAGCAAACATTGGCGTATTTCGTTTCGCATCTTAGATACTCTGAAGGCGATAGATATGTAGATGACCAGTTTGCAATGGCTAATTATCTTAAAGAAACGCTTAGCTTAGAGAAAGTGTTGGATCTTCTCATGATGGAGATTAGATTGAGATTCTCTTATACAGAAGACGATAAGTCTGTAAATTTTACGCAGAAATATCTTAGATGGGATAGTTTGGCTTCGTTGAAAAAGTCTTTGACAAGTGAAGATCTACTCAAACGAATTGTCAATCCGTCAGGATTTTACTGCGTTTCAGAATCAGATATTGTTAAAGAAAATCTTTGGCCTAAGCTACAAGAGGATTATATGCGCTCTCATTGGTATAATGAGGATATAAAGATAGTCTATCCAAATCCTTATGAAGAACAGGTAATAAATGAGTTCAACCGAAATGTAAAGGAAGATTATAAGTATGTCCTTGGTGCTCCTGCTGAGCCATGGAGAGGTAACCCTCTCAAGGCGAAAGTCGTTATTCTTAGCCTAAATCCAGGATTTAAGTTAGGTGTGAATGATAATGTGCAATATGAAAGATATAGGGCACCTTTAGAGGATGCTATGGCGGAGTTGATCAATACGCTGTCATTTCAAGTGAGAGGATTGCTCACCCCACAGGAATCTTATGTTAAGAGTCATGAAGAGTTCAAGGAAAAATATAGCATGGAGGGTTCCCAAGTCCTTTGTGGCGATGCATTGAATGAAATCGGTGACTATTATTGGTATAACAATATTAATCGCCTCAATATAAATCATCAGAAAGAATATGAGTTTTTCCGAAACTTTGCAATAGTTCAGTATTGTGCTTACACTTCTGTTTCTTTTAAGGATTTTCCAAGGGGTGTTGTGTTGCCATCTCAGGAATTAACGAAGAAACTAATTAGATATTTGGCTTATGAAAGAGAAGATGTGGTGTTTGTTATTATGCGAAGTGCAGCAAAATGGAAGGAATTATTAGATGCTGATGTATGGGAAAAAATGCAATCACGTCTTATCGTTAATAAGAACATGAGTCAGTCTTTGTCTGAGAATAATCTTGGTAAAAAGAACTTCAATATGCTCATAGAGTATTTGAAATAACTGAAGAAAGGGTACGAGGGTATCTTAGGTTACTTTTTTAAGTATCTTAAGATACATGGCAAAGTATCTTAAGATAGTTAACGATGTATCGGGAATATACCCTCACCATTCGCCCCAGCCGTGATTTCCTTCAGGAACTGTTATGGCATGGCAGAAATATCATTGTGCTGAAACCTGAGAACTTGAGGCAGGAGATGATTGGTATCTTAAAGGATATGACGAAGAGTTATGAGACGGGCGAATGCCTGAATGGGGAGGAATAAAAGAATCCTCAGATTGGGAATACACTGTGTGCCCAATCTGAGAAATTCCTGTTATTTATATTCCTTCTGTGAGGAATTTGCGAAGATGCAGGTGCGTGATGCCGTCATCATCATTTTTGGTGAGCAGAGGGGTCATGGAGATAACGTACTTCGGGTAGTTGTCCTTGATGGCACGGAGATTGCCAAACTCACGCTCTCTGGTTGCATCGTCGGCTATGATATAGGAAGCTTGCACGTAGATGCGTTCGCCGCCTGGTCTGGTGCATACAAAGTCGATTTCTCCAGCTTGCAGTTGTCCTACATAAACTTGATAGCCCAAGCGTATGAGGTTCTGATAGATGATATTCTCTATCACTTTCTCAATGTCTCCTTCACGTGTTCCTCCGGCGATAGCATTTCTGATGCCGTTGTCTTCGAAATAAAACTTATCGTTGGTTTCAAAGATGCGTTTGCCGTGGATATCATAGCGGTTCACCTTGTGCAGGATATAAGCTTCGCAAAGGAAGGAGATGTAATTGATGATAGCCGTGGACGTTATAGATTCGCCTTGTGATTTCATATATTTGGCGATACTGTTGGCGGAAATCAACTTACCGGTGTTGTCTGCGAGGAAACGTACTAAATTCTCTAAGAATGGCACGTTTCTTATCTGGTTGCGCATAATGACATCCTTAAGCAAAACGGTATGGTAAATATCCATTTGATATTCACGTGCATCATCCTCTTCAAGACCTATCTTTGCCAGACCAGGCAGGCCACCATACTGAATGTACAGAGCAAGTGCTTCGTCATTATCTGATAGTTGATGAAATTCCAGAAACTCGTTATAGCTCAGCGATTGGATATAGATTTCCTTATATCTGCCACCGATGAGTGTGCTCAGTTCATTGCTCAGCATGCGAGCATTGCTACCTGTGATGATAATGTCGGTGTTGGGTTCTGTGCGAAAACTTCGGATGGAGCGTTCAAATTCCCTGATGTCTTGTATCTCATCGATAAGGATATAGTTATGTTTATCAGATAAAAAGTGCTCTCCGATATAGTCGTTGAGATTCTGATAGGTCTGAATGTTGTCAAACTCTCTTTTCTCCTTATCTATAAAGATGATATTGTTGCAGTCATCTGCCTTCTTACGGTCACGAATCATTTTCATCATGCAGCTTTTACCTACACGACGTTGACCAACTAATACGATGATAGTCTCCTTTCCAAGATACTTTTCTATCTTGTCGATATATGATTGACGAATAATAGTTGCCATATTTTTATCACTTATAAATGAAATTTTCTGCAAATATACGATTTTTATCTTTTATAATGGATGAAAATCCTAAATATTTTGCTTTTATCTTCTATAAAAGATAAAAAATGGCGTTTTATTCTCATTTTATGATAATCATAAAGTGATTATTTATATTCCTTCAGATACCAGTCTTTGATGTACCCGGAATAATGCTTGGCAAACTCCTCGGCTTGTCCAGGAGCGCAGACCTTTACTTTCCTGGCTGGAATACCTGCCCAAATCTCATGTGCAGGAACTTTGGTGCCATGGGTAACTACAGCACCTGCTGCAATGATAGCTCCTTCGCCAATGTCTGCCTTGTCTAGCACGGTGGCATTCATGCCGATGAGTGCCCCTTTTCTAACTGTCGCTCCGTGGACGATGGCACCATGTCCCACAGATACATCATCCTCCAGAATGCAAGGCATCGTACCGGTTTGATGGATGCAGGCGCAATCCTGTACATTCACTCTGTTTCCACATCTGATGGCATCCACGTCAGAGCGCAATACTGCACTATACCAGATGCTACAGTCATCACCAAGAATACAGTCGCCGGTCAGCACTGCGTTCTCAGCGATAAAACAATTCTTTCCCCATCGGGGAGTCTTTCCCTCTACTGTCTTTATAATAGCCATATTAAATATGTATATGTTTTGCAATTTTATGAGCAAATCTGCTGGAATATCTAGTGCTGTCTCAAACTATTTCATATACTTTTTCAACCACAAATCGAAGAACTTGTCATATACCACATAGGCATCATCCTGTTGGGTGATGAAATCCTTCTCCAGCAATCCCTTCAGAGCAGAATTCACAGAGCTTGGCGACGGGAGATGATATTTCTTTGCGAAGGCTCCGCTCTTTACGCTTCTGGCTTCGCCCTCTGCAGAGATGGCGATGAAGACGTTGCGCTGCTTTTCTGGCATCTGGCGCAGAAGTGTCTCGTAGGTATCTGATGCCATGTTGAGATTGTAGTTGATGGCGTCATCTACCATATCCAGAGTACAGGTACCCTGCTCGGGAGTCTTGAGGAAGAGGACATTCATTACTCGCTGGATGTATGAGGTGACACCACCGAAACGGACGAAGAGTTCTCCGATAATGGCAGTATCCAGATGTTTGTTGCGCTCCTCGAACTTGGCAGTGGCAAACTCCTTGTATTTCTCAATATCCAGTGGCTTCAGGTTCATCAGTGTTACGCTCTGATAGAAAGGGCGGACAGGAGATGTAAACATTTCTGCCATCAGATGGCGATGAGAGCCCGAGAAGATGAAGTGGGCATTGGTGCATCGCTGGATATAGGTACGGAGCAATGCCTCTATGCGATTGTCGGCATAGTTGGTGATTTGCAGAAACTCGTCGATGGCAACAAGACATGGCTTGTCGGCTTGGTTGAGATAAGCGAATATCTCATCAAGCGTAATTTCCGGATTCACCATGTTGCCGATGCCTTTAGGACGAAGTTTGTCAATGATGGCTTTGCCGAACATATTGACCAGATCGCTGATGGAATTGGTTGAATAGATGTCTATGATAAAAGTATAATAGTCTTTTTGGATGACTGGCTGGGCAAAGCAATGGTGAATCAGCTCTGTCTTTCCGATACGTCGAGGGGAAATCAGAGCCATATTATTTTCATTGGTCAGCATCTCTGTGATATGCAGGGTTTCTTCCATACGGTCGCAGAAGTATTCCGGACCGGCGTAACCGTTTGTGACGAAAGGATTCTTCATTACCATATCTATACCTTATTATATATTTTACAGTATGGCTGCAACTTTGCGAATCTGCTTAAGTTTTTCTACCAAAGCATTATCTTTTCGAGCAGTATGCATATTGTATTTCATCTGCAATTTTAGGAGAGAATCTGCAGGAATATCTAGTGCAGCCTCAAACATCAGAGCAGAAGTTGTGGTAACGGGACGTTTGCCATTCAGTATCTCGTTGAGTACGGAATATCCCATACCAATACTTTCCGCAAATTTTCTTTGCGAAATGCCACGTTCTTCTAATTCTTCTTTCAAAACCTCACCAGGGTGAGTTGGGTAAAAACCAAAACCTAAGTTTGACATAATGCTGTTTTTTATTTATAATGGTTTGATAATTCTAATATATTACATATCGTGATTTGTTTTTCGTTGCCAACAACTTCAGAATGAAACTCTATTCTATATTGGTCATTGACTCTAACAGATTCACGATCTTTCTTATCACCCACAAGAACTTCGTAATGTAAAGCTTTGTAGCGATAAAAATCAGCTGTACTGTTCAAGGATGCCATAAGGTCAATAACTCGAACGTACTTCTTTATGATTTGAGGTTGGAAGCGATACTTTTTGTTATGCGCTTTACCCTCATAATATAATTCTCGGAGATAATCCTCTTCAAATGTTATTTCCATAATTATATATGTTTTATTGATTGCAAAGATAATACTTTATAATTAGAGTTCGCTATTTTTGCGAATATTTTATGGATTTTTATCTTTTATGTGAGATGATAAAACGTAGCAATTGTCATTTTTTTGCTTCCCTTACTGCAATTGTAAGGTTGGCAATGATATAAAAAATAATTTAGCTTATTATTTTTTTCTTAGAAATAATAGAGATAGTTCTTTTACTAGTCTTTCCCGGCAACTTTTTGTAATTGCTTCAACAAAAAAACATCAACTTCATTATGTAGAAAGTTGATGTTTTTTTTAAAAAATCATTATATTAAATACTTTAATGGAATAATCCTCCTTGTTTTTGGAAGTCTATCATTTTTTTCAATTCTTTTGGATTAAAAAACGCAATGAAATCACAGAGTTCTTGCTCATTTTTAAATGCAATAGTTAATTGAGCAGTATCATCATTCATGCCTTTCCAAGTTCCGGTGCATGTTAGAACAGGAGGTTTTGTCGCATTTTTATATATAAATGTGAACTTTTTATTATCCCATTTTCCTGCATGTATTTCTTTACCCCTATAAAAAGTCATGGTTTCTATAGGAATTTCGATGTCTATTTCTTTCTCAAATGCTCCAACATTGTTGCTGATTGCTATTTTTTGCCATTCTTTATATTTGGCAAGTAGATTTTGGAGTGTTGTGTAAAGTGTTGGCGAATTAGCAATCTTAACTAATCCATCTTTACCTCCCCAAGGAGCAAAAATTTGAATAGGTTCTACTAAGAAAGCATATGCTTGTTTTGAATTATCAGTTAAAGCATATATTTTTTTCATTTGTTCAAATGTCTTATATTCACCTAATTGTTCCTTTTTATAGATGGTATCATTGATGTAGAATTGTTTCTCGTATTCTGCTCTCTGTTGAACGGCTAGTGCTATTCTTTGTCCTGGTAATAACTTGCCGCCTAGTTTGCTAGAGCTAGTGATAGTGTTGCCAGGTTTACTATTTATTTGAGAGGCAGTTTGGGCAGCATTGTTCCATCTATTTAAAGTTCCTTCCGTAATTTCTTTTTTATTGCTTGTAGAGTCTGCTTGGATAGAATCCGGCTGTTTGTATATTTTCATTGTACGAGTTGTAGGCTCGTTAGTTGGTTGAGTAATTTCTTCAATGGTATTTGCTGCTTTTTGAATTGCTTTGCCTAACTTTTTGAAAAATTGAGCGTTGGCATTGGTTGTTCCACTTAGAAATACTAGTATTAAGCCTAATCGGAAGGCTGGACTTTTGAAAAATTTCATTTCGTTGTTAATATTTGGGGTTCTTAAAATGAAAGACAAAGTAGCACATTATATATTTTGCTACTTTGTCTTTATACCTTGTATTATATGTAATATTACAGCTGAGCCAACTCTACAACCTTATCTACTGCAGCGCTCAAGCCGTCCTTGTTCTTACCGCCAGCCTGAGCATAGTGAGGCTGACCGCCACCGCCACCCTGAATCAACTTGGCAGCTTCGCGAATCATCTTACCAGCGTTCAAACCGTGATCTTTTACCATATCATCGCTGAACATCACGCTGAGCATAGGCTTATCGTTGTGGTAAGAACCTACCACACAGATCATGTTCTCTGGCAATGCCTCGCGAACCTTGAATACCAAATCCTTGGCAGCTGCTGGCTCCATTGGCAATACGGCTGTAACAACCTTCACGCCGTTGATTTCTCTTGCATTCTCTACAAGCTTATCCTTAGCACGCTCCACAGCCTGAGCCTGGAACTTCTCAACATCCTTCTTCAGGGCATCGTGCTCGTCGATGTACTTTCTGATGACACCCTCAAGATCCTTGGCATTGTTGAACAAGCCCTTCAAGGCTACGATGGTATCCTGCAAGCCGTAGATAGCCTCCTCGCAAGCCTTGCCAGTCAAAGCCTCGATACGGCGGATGCCGGCTGCTACGCTGCTCTCAGAGATAATCTTGAAGAAACCAATCTTACCGGTGCTCTTGGCGTGAATACCACCACAGAACTCAGCAGATGGACCGAAGCGAACCACACGAACCTTGTCGCCATACTTCTCGCCGAAGAGGGCGATAGCGCCAAGCTCCTTAGCCTCCTCAATAGGAGTATCGCGGTGCTCATCCAATGGATAGTCGGCACGGATCATTTCGTTTACCATGTGCTCTACCTTGCGGAGCTCCTCATCAGTTACCTTCTGGAAGTGAGAGAAGTCGAAACGTAATGTATCCTTATCTACATAAGAACCCTTCTGCTCTACGTGCTCGCCCAAAACCTGCTTCAGGCAGTAGTCGAGCAAGTGGGTAGCTGTATGGTTGGCAGCGCTTCCCTCGCGGCTTTCGATATCAACGCAAGCCATGAAATCTGCGTTTACATCCTTTGGCAACTCCTTTACGATATGGATGCTCTGGTTGTTCTCACGCTTGGTGTCGATAACCTGGATAGTCTCATCCTCGCTAACGAGTACACCCTTGTCGCCAACCTGTCCACCCATCTCACCATAGAATGGAGTGTTGTCGAGTACCAACTCATAGAAAGAGTTCTTCTTCTGAGTCACCTTGCGGTAGCGCAGGATGTGGCACTCATATTCTGTATAGTCGTAACCCACGAAGTTCTGGTCGCCTTCCTTCAAAACTTCCCAGTCGCCGTTTTCTACGGCTGCAGCATTGCGGGCACGCTCTTTCTGCTTCTTCATCTCCTCGTCGAAGCCTGCAGCATCTACGGTGTAACCATTCTCACGGCAGATGAGCTCTGTAAGATCGAGAGGGAAACCGTATGTATCGAAGAGGCGGAATGCGCTTACGCCATCAAGCTGAGTCTCGCCATGAGCCTTGAGCTCGTCCATATCGCCATTGAGGAGGTTGATACCCTTTTCCAAGGTGCGGAGGAATGAATCCTCTTCCTCTTTCATCACGCGGGTGATGAGCTCCTGCTGAGCTGGCAACTCTGGGAAGGCTGCACCCATCTGCTCTACCAATACATTGACGAGCTTGTACATGAATGCCTGCTTCTGACCGAGGAATGTGTAAGCGTAACGTACGGCACGGCGCAAGATGCGGCGGATTACGTAACCAGCCTTGGCATTGCTTGGCAGCTGACCGTCGGCGATAGAGAAGGCTACGGCACGGAGGTGGTCGGCGCAGACACGCATAGCGATGTCGATCTTCTCCTGCTCATCCTTACCCTCACCATTCTCACCTGTAGGAGTAGTGAAGCCATACTTCTTGCCAGAGATAGCCTCGATTTCCTTGATGATTGGCTGGAAGATATCTGTATCATAGTTAGAGTGCTTGTCCTGCAACATGCGAACCAAGCGCTCGAAGCCCATACCTGTATCGATAACGTGCATTGGGAGAGGTTCGAGAGAACCGTCAGCCTTGCGGTTGTACTGCATGAACACGATGTTCCAGATTTCGATGACCTGTGGGTTATCCTTGTTAACCAATTCACGGCCTGGCACCTGAGCCTTCTCCTCTGGAGTACGGGAATCCACGTGGATTTCTGAGCAAGGACCGCAAGGACCTGTTTCGCCCATCTCCCAGAAGTTGTCGTGCTTGTTACCGTTGATGATGTGGTCGGCTGGCACGTGCTTAGCCCAGTAACCTGCAGCCTCGTTGTCGCGTTCCAGACCTTCCTCCTTGCTACCCTCGAATACGGTAACGTAGAGATCGGCAGGGTTGAGCTTCAAAACTTCAGTAAGATACTCCCATGCCAAATCAATGGCACCCTCCTTAAAGTAGTCGCCGAAGCTCCAGTTACCGAGCATCTCGAACATGGTGTGGTGGTAAGTATCATGACCTACCTCTTCGAGGTCGTTGTGCTTACCGCTTACACGGAGACATTTCTGAGTATCAACACGACGAACATCCTTGCCTGGGTCTTTTGTACCGAGGATGATGTCTTTCCACTGGTTCATACCAGCGTTTGTAAACATCAGCGTTGGGTCATCCTTGATAACCATAGGTGCTGATGGAACAATCTTGTGGCCCTTACCTTCGAAGAATTTCTTGAAGGATTCGCGCACTTCATTAGCTGTCATCATATTATCTTTTATATTAATCTTTTTTAATTCTCAAATATTGTTTCAGAGGCTGTATTTCTCCTCTGTTTTGATTATTTTTTGCCCTTAAGGGCATTTTCTTCCGAAAAACTTTGCAAAGATAAGAAGAATTGCTTAATTTTGCAACAAAATTAATTATTTTTGAAATTAAAGTTTGGAAAAATGGCTTTAAATACAGATAAAAACGTAAAATTGTACTATTCCATCAAGGAAGTGGCTGAGGAAGTGGGTGTAACGGAGTCAACTCTCCGTTATTGGGAAAAGGAGTTTCCTTTCCTCAGACCTAAGGTGGGTGTGAACAAGGTGCGTCAATATTCTGACAAGGATATTGAGCAGGTGAAACTCATCTATAACCTGATCAAGGTGAAGGGATTCAAGATTGCTGCGGCACGTAAGTATCTGAGTCAAAACAGAACGGGTGCCGAGAAATCGTCTGACGTTCTCGACACCCTCATTTCTGTAAGAGATCAGCTCAAGGAACTCAAGAAACAGCTAGACGGACTGGTTTAATACTTTGAACTTGGAACATTGAGCTTTGAACTTTATGATTAGTAAAGTGTAGGGGATTACCAGCATTCTTCGCCGAAAACCTCGGCGATGGTAATCTTGCTGGCTTCTTTCTTGCTGAGCTGGTGGCTCCAGGTTACTCTGCCCTTGGTGGATGCACCTGGACCATAGTTCTTGTATTCGCTGTACTCGGCAGTTTCTTCATTCTTCGGGTTGCGCCAGTTGTCCCAACCTGCAGGTGTGATGTGGCTGCCCATCTCGCAATTCATGAAGAGGGTCTTGGCGTATGGGCGCCAAGGACGACCCAAATATACCTTGTCAACCCCCGCATCAGCTGTCAGCTTGCACTTGTTGAAGACATAACCGTATTTCTGACCAGCAGGGCTGGATGCGGCTGTAATGTAACTGTTTGCCTTGCTGTGAATCTCACAATTCTCAAACCATGCCAAGCTAGGACCGAAGATGAAATCGGTGGTTCCCTCGATGTAGCAGTCGTAGAAGGCGATGCGGGAGCCTGCCTTGCCGGTATAAACGGTATCCTGATTACCCAGAAGACGGCAGTTCTGTACCAACACATGGTCGCCCTCGATGTGGAGTGAGACTGCTTGTCCCAGTTTTGCGGCATTATTTTCGATGGTGATGTCTTTCAGCGTGATGTAGCTACCTGCTACCTTGAGGGTGTAGGTGCGGAAAGTTCCCATCTTTTTGCCTTTGACAGATGCATCTGAGTCAAGTCCGCCGATAGGCATCAGGATATTGGCATGGTCATCCCAGGTGATGATGGTCTGGTCGCGGTCTTCTCCGCAGATCGTGATGTTGGTGAGCCATGATGGGATGATGAGTTTCTCCTTATACACGCCCTTTTTCACATAGATTACCTTGGTGTATTCCATAAAGGCACGGCATACCTGGATGGCTTCGTCAATGGTGCGGAATTCGCCCGTGCCATCTCGTGAAACGACCAGTGTATCTGGATTGTCGTACTTGTTGGCTGCAGCCAGAGGTAGCATAGCCAACATCATCAGAAATGATAAAAAAAGCTTTTTCATTGTTTTGTTTGTTTTTGTTTTAATGATTGTAGTTTATTTGGCTTGATGAAATTCTGGAGCCGGAAGCAGTAGGCTTCCTGCTCCAGATTTCAAATGATATCATCTTTGTTCTTTTTTAATGATGATACCATCTCTGTTCTTTTCAGATTATAAGATTCTCTGCACTTCCTGCAGATCCTCAATCGTCTTGAGCTTATCCATGATGATCTTTACTTCATCACGGTCATGAATACGAAGTTCGATGGTTCCGTCGAAGATACCATTGTCGCTGCTGATGGTAAGCTTGTGGATGTTGATGCCCAGCTGGTCGCTGATAATCTTGCTCACATCGAGGAGCATGCCCTTGCGGTCGATACCCTTGATTTCGATGGTTGCATCGAAGAGCATCTGCTTGTGCATATCCCACTTGGCATCCACGATGCGGTTGCCATAGCTTGATTTCAGCTTGGCAGCTACATTGCACGAACGCTTGTGAATCTCGATGCGGTTCTTGTTATCGATGAATCCCATCACGTCGTCGCCCGGAATGGCATGGCAGCAGGAAGGGAAGATAAACTGATTGATGTTTTCTTCGGTCAGGATGAGCGGCTTCTTCTTGTTGAAGTCCTTGCCTACCACAAAGAGTTCCTGTGGCTTTACGATGCCGCCCGTTTCCTCCTTCTGCTTGTTCTTGCCCAGGAATGGAATGTAGTCGCGCCAGCTCGATGATTGCTTCTGCTTCTTGGGCTTGCCCTGCAGCTCATCGAGGTCTTTCTCTCCGAGCAGGATACAGTGTTCGCCCAGTGACTGGAAGAAGTTGTCGCGCTTCTGGATATTGTGGAGTTCGCAGAGCCTGTCCACTACCGAGTTGGTCATCTCTAAGGTGTTTTTCTGCAGCCATTCGGTGAGGATACTCTCACCCTTCTTCTGCACTTCGCGGGAGTCACGGCGTAATATCGCCATGATCTTGCTCTTTGCCTTGGCTGTGCTTACGAAGTTCACCCATGCAGGCTGCACGTGCTGACTCTTGGAGGTAAGGATCTCTACCTGGTCGCCGCTGTTCAGCTTGTGGCTCAGAGGTACCAGCTTATGGTTTACCTTGGCTCCGATGCAGTGGCTGCCCAGGAAGGTATGTATCTGGAAGGCGAAGTCGAGTGCAGTACATCCGGCTGGCATCGTGATGATTTCTCCCTTCGGGGTGAAGACGAAGATTTCAGATGCATAGAGGTTGAGCTTGATAGCGTCGAGGAAGTCCATCGCATCAGGCTGCGGATCGTCCAGAATCTCCTTGATGGTGCTCAGCCAGTCGTTCAACTCGTTTTCATCCTCAGTATATTCGCCACCCTCCTTGTATTTCCAGTGGGCTGCAAATCCCTTTTCTGCCACCTCGTCCATGCGGTCGGAGCGAATCTGTACCTCTATCCAGCGTCCCTGCTTACTCATCAGGGTAACGTGGAGAGCCTGGTATCCGTTAGCTTTCGGATGGTTCAGCCAGTCGCGCAGGCGGTCGGGATGGCTCTTGTATATCTTGCTGATGGCAACATAGACATTGAAGCATTCGTTCACCTCGTTGGTTCTGCTCTTTGGAGTCACGATGATGCGAACTGCAAGAATATCGTAGATTTCATCAAAGGAAACGTGTTTGTTCTGCATCTTGTTCCAGATGGAATAAGGGCTCTTGACACGTGCCTTGATCTTGTAATCCACACCCAGCTTATCCAGTTCCTCACGGATAGGAGCAGTGAATTGTGCAAAGAGGGTGTCGCGCTGCGATTCGGTATCTGCAAGCTTATGCTCAATGTTGGCATACTCCTGTGGATGGTCGTAGCGGAAGCTGAGGTTTTCCAGTTCGGTCTTGATTTTGTTGAGTCCGAGTCGGTTGGCGAGTGGTGCATATATATATAAGGTCTCGCCGGCAATCTTGTATTGTTTGTTGGCTGGCTGCGATTCCAGGGTGCGCATGTTGTGCAGTCGGTCGCAGATTTTGATGAGAATCACTCGGATGTCATCGCTCATGGTGAGCAACAACTTCTTGAAGTTTTCTGCCTGTGCAGAAGCCTGGTCTCCAAAGATGCCACCACTGATTTTTGTGAGTCCATCCACAATCTGTGCCACCTTGGCACCGAAGATGTTGGAGATGTCTTCTACCGTATAGTCTGTATCTTCTACCACATCATGGAGCAGTGCTGCGCAGATGCTGGTAGAACCCAATCCCATTTCCTCACAGGCAATCTGTGCCACGGCGATAGGGTGCATGATATACGGTTCGCCAGACAATCGGCGCACGCCCTTGTGCGCCTGACGGGCGAAGTTGAAGGCTTTTGTCACGATATCTACCTTCTTGCGGTGTCGCGAGCTGAGGTAGGTGTCGAGTAAATGCTGAAAGGCATCACCGATCAGTTTGTTGTCGGCCTGCTCTCTTTCTAGGTCTTTCAAGTTCTGGTCATCCATAGCTGTACCCTCCTATTTATAATATGATTAATGATGTATTACTGAAGCCCACGATCCTGGGCGTGGGCTTCAGTATATAGATTTTATTTTTTTATTTCACTTTGATCTTCTTTCCGGCACGAATACTGTTGCCCGAAATCTTGTTCAGCTTCTTGAGCTTCTTCACGGTTGTTCCGTTGCGAGCTGCAATCTCCGAGAGTGTATCTCCGCTCTTGATGGTTATGCTCTTGCCTCTAGAGTTCTTTCTCTTGCCCTTCTTACTGCGGCTGTTGCGTGAAGACTTGCTTCGGCTGCTACGTGAAGATGATACACTGCTGCGTGAACGGCTGCTGCGAGAGCGGCTGTAGCTTGGTTCATCGTCGTTGACTTCTACCACATCACGCTTCAGCAGAAGCTCATCAGCACGGTAACTGAAGATGGAATCCTTGTTGTCGATGAAGGCTCCGATGAGTGATTCCGGCAGACGTATAGGCATTGGCCTGTGACTGCCGTTGATGATGTCGCGGCGATACTGTGGGTTCAGGTTGCGAAGATGCTCGGCATCGATGTTGAGAATCTTGGCAATCTGCTCGATATGAACATCCTGATTCACTTCCACGGTGTCTGTCTTGGTTGGCAACTCGGTTACCATCGGACAGATGTTGTGGTCGCAGTAATAGTTCATAATATAGTTGGCTGCGATGAAAGCTGGTACATATCCACGTGTTTCCTTTGGCAGGTATGGATAAATCTTCCAGTAGTCAGTCTCGCCCTTGGCACGATGGATTGCCTTGTTTACCTTGGCTGGTCCGCAATTGTAGGCTGCGATAACGAGGTTCCAGTCGTCGAAGATCTTATAGAGATCGCGCAGGTAGTGGGCTGCGGCATAAGATGCCTTTACTGGGTCGCGGCGCTCATCGTAGAGGGTATTCACCTCCAGACCGTAGCGCTTGCCTGTGCTCAGCATGAACTGCCAGAGACCTGTGGCTCCTACGCGGGAAACTGCCTTGGGGTTGAGTGCCGACTCGATAACCGGCAGATATTTCAGTTCCAGTGGCAGGTTGTATGCTTCCAATGCCTCTTCGAAGATAGGCATGTAGAAGTTGCTGGCACCTAGCATGAAGCTTACAGAGCGACGAAGTTTGCCGCTGTAGCGGTCGATGAACTTCTGTACTACCTCATTGTATGGCATTTCAATAAGTGTAGGGAGTCGCTTCAATCGGTCGATATATACCTGTGTTTCGAAAACCGGATTCACATCACGGTATTTGCAAGAGGTGTCGGCCATCATGTAAGCCTGTGTATTGTAGAGGTGAAGAAGGCTGTCGAGGTTGTCTTCCAAACCTTCAGGAACTTCGATTTCCTCCTGCTTACCGTCCTTGTCGGTCACGGTAATCACCTCGTCATTGTCTTCTTTATTGTCGTTTTGGGCTTGAATGCCCTGCCAGCTAAACAGCATCGCTGCTGCCATGATGATTATTTTCTTCATTATCTAATGTCTATTGTTTTCTATTTTAATTATATGCTTCTTTCTCGTTTTGTTTTCTGATGGTTACTTTTAGAATGTGAGTGAGCATTGCAGTCCGAGTGCGCCTGAACGCAGCGGGTTGTTGTATCTGCCGTTATTGAGCACGGCAGGCTCCACTCTGAGGCTGAGGTCGTCGGAGATGTCGAATTCTGAGAGCGATGCATCTACATACGCATCGATGACGGAGAAGGCGTAGATGCCAATCATCACGAAGGTTCCCATATCTCTCCAGCGGCGGAATTTGTCTTTACGCTTACGGAAGATTTCCTTGTAGCGTTCTATGTTAGAGGCATCGATTGTGGCTCCCAAATGCAGAAACTGGTTGTAGCTCTGCGTGTTCGGGTCATCATCCATAATGTCGAGGTAGGCCTGCGAGTAGTCGTGATACATCTGGTTGTTCCAGGTGATGGCGTAAGCGCAGCCTACGAAACCACCATATATAATAGGTAGTTTCCAGTATTTGCGGTTGTAGATCTGTCCTGCTCCGGGCAAAACCAGTGCAAGCCACATGGCGCGCTTGGCATCTGGTCGCCAGGTAGCCCAATCGCGCTTCTTCTTCTGCATCGGCCTGAGCGAACTGTTGAGTTTAGCCAGATTCATGCTGTCCTTGGCTGTGATGGCAGAATCTACCGAAGTCTTTGCCGTTTCTGTCGCCATCCTTGCCGAGTCGGCAGCAGCGAAGTCAGGAACGGCTACTTCTGCCTTCGCCTTCTGTTTCTGAGCCGAAACTTGGAGCGAGGTTGCCAGCAGTAAAGCCGAAATGCAAATATGTGATAAACTTAAATTCACTTTTTTATTCTTCTATATCTTATTCGGAACAGATGAAGCTGTTCCTGTTTATCGAAATAATCTATTTCTTTCTATATAAAACAAGATTTATTCCTGTTTCAGTTTATCGAAAACGTTCATGATGTGCTCCAGTTCCTCTTCATTGCTGAATGGGATGCTGATTTTTCCCTTGCCCTTGGCAGAGCAGGTGAATTGCACCTTGGTATTGAGGAATTTGGAGAGCTTTTCTCTAAGCATGGTGAATTCCTCGGGTATCTGTGTCTTGGCAGTGATGGTTTTCTTGCCGCTTTCCACGTCTTCACCGCTTTTCAGTCGCTGTACCATCTCTTCCACTTTTCTCACGGAGTAACCGTTCTTCTGGATTTCCTTGAAGAGCTTGATCTGAAGCGACGGACTGTCGAGTGCTAGGAGCGCTCTGCAATGTCCCATATCGATTTCTTTCTTCTGGAGAGCCATCTGCACCTGTGCCGGCAGCTTCAGAAGTCGGAGATAGTTGGCAATGGCAGCACGGCTTTTGCCCACACGCTCGGAAATTTTTTCCTGAGTCATTCCCTCGTTTTCCAGAAGATGTTCGTATGCAAGTGCAATCTCTATTGCGTTGAGGTCCTGGCGCTGGATGTTCTCCACGAGCGCCATCTCCATCACGTTTTCATCGC
Organism: Prevotella sp. TF12-30; assembly: GCF_003436715.1. Lineage (NCBI taxonomy): Bacteria > Pseudomonadati > Bacteroidota > Bacteroidia > Bacteroidales > Prevotellaceae > Prevotella > Prevotella sp. TF12-30. Next base: position 37,850 of record NZ_QSQJ01000002.1, read on the forward strand.
TGATGGTGCGGATGTAGGCAGGTATTGCCATGAGTCCAGCTAGTTGTGAAGCTCTCCATCGTCTTTCTCCCGCAATAATTTGGAATCGGTTTTCCGAAATCTGTCGCAGGGTGATAGGCTGGATGATGCCGATGGCACTGATGCTATCGGCGAGTTCGCGCAGCGCCTCTTCGTCAAACTCCCGTCGTGGCTGGTTTGGGTTTGCCTCGATCTGATCGAGAGGTATCTCGTTGATGGTGCTGCTGCCCTGAGTACGTACTCCCTCTGTCGAGATGAGGGCGTCGAGTCCGCGGCCCAGGGCGTTGTTTCTTATGCCGTTATTGAATTTCTTATGTACTGCCATTTTTGCTTTGAACTTTGAATTTTGAACATTGAACTTTTCTGATGGGTTCAATTTCCAAATCTTATCTATTCTTGTTGATAATTTCCTTTGCCAGTGCCAGGTGGTTCTTGGCACCATTTGATTCTGCATCGTAGAGAATGACTGGGAGACCGTGGCTCGGACTCTCGCTCAATTTCACGTTGCGCTGGATGACAGTCTTGAATACCAATTCCTGGAAGTGGCGTTTCACCTCGTCGTAAATCTGGTTGGCGAGTCGGAGACGGCTGTCGTACATCGTCAGCAGGAAACCTTCTATTTCGAGCTTCGGATTCAGTTTGCTCTTGATGATCTTGATGGTGTTGAGCAGCTTGCTGATTCCTTCCAGTGCAAAGTATTCACACTGCACTGGGATGATCACGCTGTCTGCGGCGGTAAGCGAGTTCACTGTTATCAAACCCAGCGATGGGGAACAGTCGATGAGAATATAATCGTATTCTTCGCGGATGGGGTCGAGCAGTTTCTTGATTACTTTCTCGCGATTCTTAAGGTTGAGCATTTCTATCTCAGCTCCTACAAGATCGATGTGGCTCGGCACGATGTCGAGTCCGTCGATGTCGGTAGTGTAGATGGCATCACGCACATCTGCATGGTTGATGATGCACTCATAGAGTGAACAATCTACCTCGCTGATGTCCACACCCAGACCGCTGGATGCGTTTGCCTGAGGGTCGGCATCGATGACGAGTACCGTTTTCTCCAGGGTAGCAAGCGATGCAGCCAGGTTGATGGTGGTTGTTGTCTTTCCGACGCCACCTTTCTGATTAGCTAATGCAATGATTTTTCCCATTTTTAAAGTCTATATAATAACCTGAAGTGTGCGCCTGCGAGTCTAAAATGGCTTTTGCGCACAGAAATTTTCGGCAAAGATACAAAAAATATGCGAGAAATATGTTTCTTTAAAGGTTTTTTCGTACTTTTGCACCAAAAAGAAAGATATTTTTATGGAAAATAAGAGACCTTTAGTGTTAATTTCAAATGATGATGGCTATCATGCCAATGGTATCAAGACCCTCGTGCGCTTTCTGAAAGACTGGTGCGACGTACTCGTTGTGGCTCCCGAAAGTGCCCGCTCCGGATTCGCCTGTGCCTTCTCGGCTACAACTCCGCTGCGACTGAAGCGCCGTCATAATATGGGCGAAGATGTGGAGGTTTGGTCGTGCAGCGGTACGCCGGTGGATTGTGTCAAACTGGCGCTCGACCAGTTTTACAAGGACCGTCGCCCTGATCTCGTAATCGGCGGTATCAACCATGGTGATAATTCCAGTGTGAACAATCACTATTCAGGTACGATGGGCGTAGCCAAGGAGGGATGTATGCAGCACATTCCTAGCATTGCCTTCAGCAGTTGTAACTATGATGAGAATGCCGATCTCTCGCCTTTGCGAGATGGTGTAACCCGGGTGGTGAAGATGGTTCTGGAGAAGGGCTTGCCGAAATATACCTGCCTGAATGTCAACTTCCCGGCACAGCCTCCGTTCAAGGGCTTCAAGGCTTGCAGAATGGCACATGGTTCGTGGATCAACGAGGTGGAACATCGTACGCACCCTCATGGGTATGAATACTATTGGATGGTGGGCGATTATCGCAATGACGAACCGGATGCTGCGGATACAGATCAATGGGCGGTGAATCATGGCTATATTGCCATCACGCCGACCAAGATTGATATCACGGATTATGATTGGATCAAGAACTTTGAATTATGAAGTATTATTTGATTGTAGGAGAGGCGAGTGGTGATTTGCATGCCAGCAGATTGATGCGTTCGCTAAAAAATGTTGACGAGTTTGCGGAATTTAGGTTCTTCGGTGGCGACTTGATGGCTGCCGAAGGTGGCACTCGTGTCAAGCATTACAAGGAGCTTGCCTATATGGGCTTTGTTCCTGTGCTGATGCATCTGGGTACCATCTTTTCTAATATGAAAAGATGCAAGGAAGATATTGTGAAATGGAAACCGGATGTGGTAATCCTTGTAGATTATCCTGGATTTAATCTGAATATCGCTAAGTTCTTGAAAAAGAAGACTAATATTCCGGCATACTATTATATCTCTCCTAAAATCTGGGCGTGGAAGGAATGGCGAATCCGTAGTATCAAGCGTGATATCGCCGAACTTTTCTCCATCCTGCCTTTCGAGGTGCCTTTCTTCGAGAAAAAGCACCGTTATCCTATCCATTATGTAGGTAATCCTACGGCAGAAGAGGTGAATGAGTTTCGGTCGGAATATCATCAGAATTTCGTGGAGTTTTGTGAAGAGAATAATCTGGACAGGCATCGCCCGATTATTGCTTTGCTTGCCGGAAGCCGTTTGCAGGAGATTAAGGATAATCTGCCTGCCATGATTGAGGTGGCAGAGCGGTTTGAGGATTACCAAATGGTGCTTGCAGGAGCTCCTTCCATCGAGGATTCTTATTATGAGAAGTTCCTGAAGGGTACGCCTGTCAAGATGGTGCGCAATAAGACCTATCCGCTCCTGAGTCACAGTACGGCGGCTTTGGTAACGAGTGGTACGGCTACTTTGGAGACGGCGCTGTTCGAGGTTCCGCAGGTGGTTTGCTATGAGACTCCATTGCCGCATCTGGTTCGCCTTGCGTTTAAGCATGTGATGTCGTGCAAGTATATTTCGCTGGTGAATCTGATTGCCGACAAGGAAGTGGTGCAGGAGATGTTTGCCGACCGTTTTCAAGTGGATGCCATCGCCGACCAGCTTTATCGGATTTTGCCAGGCAAGGAGGGCAGGGAGCGTATGCTTTCTGAATATCGTGAGGTGAGAGAACGTCTGGGTAACCAGGTTGCTCCTGATGAGGCTGCTGCCATTATGTTAGATCTTTTGGTCAAGCGTCGTGAAATGCTGGTTAGACTTGCCAAGGAGAGAGCCGAAGCTGAAGCCAAGGCTGCTGCCGAAGCTGCCGAGCGTGCCCGATTGAAAGCCCTGGCCGAAGCTGAAGCTGCAAAAAAGAAAGCGGAACAACAGGCTGAGGCTGCAAGAAAAAGAGCGGAAGAGGAAGCCGAAAAGGCTAGAAGAAAGGCGGAAGAGGCTAGAAGACTGGCTGATGAAGAAGCCGAAAGAGCCAGAAGGGCAGAAGAGCAGCTCAATGAGTCGCAGCAGGAGAAATTGAAATAGCTGCTCCATGAGTTGTAACCATTATAAACGTAAAAAATCCAAGCTAGAATGAATCTGGCTTGGATTTTTTTCTTATTGTACTTTTTCTGAATGAAGGTCTATCCGAAAAGCTGGAGGGTGTAGAGATAAATCACGGCAGCTGGAATTGCCATGAGTGATGAATCGAAGCGGTCGAGCATTCCGCCATGGCCCGGCAGGATATTACCACTATCCTTTACTCCCAGGGTGCGCTTGAAGAGACTCTCTACCAAATCGCCCCAGGTTCCGAAAACTGCTACAACTACTCCTAAACCTACCCATCCGAGAATGCTGAGGCGGTGAGCCTCGCCATCGTTGGCAATGTAACCGATGATGATGGCTGCGATAATCACGAAGATGCCACCACCTATGCTACCTTCCCAACTCTTCGCTGGACTGATGCGAGGAAACAGCTTATGCTTGCCGAAAAGCGAACCGCTGCAATAAGCACCCGTATCATTGGTCCAGAGGAAGATGAATACGCTCAGAGGCAAGAGCATATCATAATGAATCTGACCGTCGAATGCCGAAGTCTCAAATGCCAACACGTTGATCATCGAGAATGGAAGGGCAATGTACATTTGCGAAAGCATGGTGTAAGCCCAGTCGTTGATGGCGTTCTTGTTGGCTGTATAGAGCCCTCCTATGAAGAGGTAGATGATGGTGAGCAAGTATGGTACGAATACCACGAAGTTGCCCACGATACCTGTGCGGAATCCAGCTACGGCAAGGAAGAAATATACTCCTGCTACGGTGGTGATGAATCGGTTGACGGTTACGTCTTCCTTTTGGTTCACCAGTCCGCAGTACTCCCAGATGCTTAGGCCTGTAATCAGGGCGAACAGGAATACCATCGCCCTAGGATTCAGGAAGCAAGATACCATACACACAACGAAGAGTACGCCTGTGATGGATCTAATTACTAGATTTTTTTGTTTCTCAGTCATGGTCTTGCTTTTTATTCGTTATTTTTCTCGTTTTCAGAAGTCTTCTCAGAAGTATTCTCTTCAGCCTCCTCCTTCGAAGCTTTCTTTGCCTCTTCGTGCTCCTTGATGGCTGCCTGAACCTCAGGCATATCCTTTACGGCATCATCAATCTTAGGCTGTTCGTCCTCCATGATTTCCTGAGAACGGCTCAGCCAAGGACGCTTGCCGAAGATGTGCTCCACGTCTTCGGCCATAATCACCTCTTTTTGAATCAGCAGCTCGGCAAGGGCGTTGTGACCCTCCTTGTGCTCCATCAGGATGTTCTTGGCACGGGTGTATTGCTCGTTCACCATCTGCAGAACCTCCTTGTCTATCTCGCGGGCTGTAGTCTCTGAGTATGGACGCTGGAATGAATACTCGTTCTGGTTGTAATAGCAGATATTTGGCAAAGTCTTGCTCATACCCAGATAAGCCACCATTCCGTACGCACTCTTGGTCGCGCGTTCCAGATCGTTCATTGCACCGGAAGAAATATGACCGGTGAAGAGTTCCTCGGCTGCACGTCCACCCATCAGCGAGCACATCTCATCGAGCATCTGCTCCTTGGTGGTAATCTGTCGCTCCTCAGGGAGATACCAGGCTGCTCCGAGTGCCTGACCACGAGGCACGATCGTAACCTTGATGAGCGGATTGGCATACTGACAGAACCAGGAGATGGTTGCATGGCCTGCCTCATGGAGTGCGATGCTTCGTTTCTCATCGGCAGTCATCACCTTGGTCTTCTTCTCCAGTCCGCCTACGATTCTATCTACGGCATCAAGGAAATCCTGCTTGCATACCGCCTTCTTGTCGTGGCGGGCAGCGATGAGGGCAGCCTCGTTACATACATTTGCAATATCAGCACCCGAGAAGCCAGGGGTCTGGCGAGCCAGGAGGTCCACGTCCACAGTTTCATCTATCTTGATAGGCTTGAGGTGAACCAGGAAGATTGCCTTACGCTCGTTCAAGCCTGGGAGATCTACGTGGATTTCTCGGTCAAAACGGCCGGCACGGAGCAGGGCGCTGTCGAGCATATCTACACGGTTGGTAGCTGCCAGAATGATGACACCACTATTGGTACCGAAACCGTCCATCTCTGTAAGCAGGGCGTTGAGCGTGTTCTCTCGCTCGTCGTTTCCGCCCATTGCCGGGTTCTTGCTGCGGGCACGGCCCACAGCATCGATCTCATCGATGAAGATGATGCAAGGAGCCTTCTCCTTTGCCTGGCGGAAGAGGTCGCGTACGCGCGATGCACCCACGCCGACGAACATCTCTACAAAGTCTGAACCGCTCATGGAGAAGAATGGTACGCCAGCTTCGCCAGCTACAGCCTTTGCCAGGAGAGTCTTACCGGTTCCTGGAGGACCAACGAGCAATGCGCCCTTAGGAATCTTACCACCCAGATCGGTATATTTCTGCGGATTCTTGAGGAATTCCACGATTTCCTCTACTTCCTGCTTGGCACCTTCCTGTCCGGCAACATCCTTGAAGGTGATTCCCAGGGAATTTCCCTTCTCGTACATCTTTGCCTTGCTCTTACCTACATTGAAGATGCCGCCGCCCATGTTACTCATACCGCTTCCCATTCTGCCCGACATCCAGTAGATGAAGAGGAAGAAGAGGAGGAGAGGGGCAACGCTCATTACGAGATTCCAGAAATCATTGCTCTTCTGGTTATCGTAACTGAAGGAACGGATTTTCTTCTCCTTCACCATTTCGTTGGCGTAGCGATCTACCTCGTCGATCGAACCGAACTGTACCTTGACGTAAGGATTCGGTCCTACGCTCTGGGCGCTCATTTTATAGACATCTCTCGTATATTTCGGGTTGATATATATCTTGAGAGTACTTTCCGTCTTGTTGGCTACTACGCTCAGCACGTATCCCTTATCTACATATTGCTTGAATTCTGTATAGGTGGCTTCCTTGGCTGCGCTTCCGCCCAAGGCATCACCACCGCCACTGAAAAACAAAGCGATGAGGGCGATGAGGATAATGGTGTAGAGCCAATTCATGTTAAACCTAGGCATCTTCGGACCTTTTCCTCCGCCAGGATTATTGAAGTTGTTGCTTTGTTCCATTGTTATTGTTTATTTCTATTTGATGTATGCTCTTTTTTTCTCTCTTGATGCGCTGTTTTAGTGCATCATCTTTCTTAATGCCGTTCTTGAAGCATTTGTAGAGTCTGCTGCCATGTTCGGCATTCTTGGGAATTAGTCGAGATTCGGAATATGGGTAAGCTTGGCGTCTGCCCAGAGATGCTCCAGGTCGTAATAGGCGCGTACCTCTGGCAGGAAGATGTGAACGAGAACATCCACAAAGTCCATAGCCACCCACTGGTCGTTGCCCAGACCTGCCACATTCACCGGCTTTTCGCCAAGGTTCTTGCGGCACATATCGCCCACTGATTCTGCGATGGCTTCTACCTGTGTAGGTGATCCACCCTGACAGATGATGAAATATTTGGCTATGGTGCCATCCATTTCACTGAGGTCGGCGATAACGATGTCTTGACCTTTTTTCTCCTGTATTCCTTCCTTAATAGTCTCTACGAGTTGTTTAACTGTGTTCATTTAATCTTTCTTTATTTTTTTATTTTCTTTATTTACTACCTTATTATATGTAATTATGGTACAAAGATACGCTAAATACCCGAAAAAGCCATAGAAAACAGAAAAAATTGAGATTTTTTAGAAAAAAGTGCTGAAAAATTTTGGTGATTCAAAAAAATGTTGTACCTTTGCACCCGCAATTGAGAAACAATATGCTTGAGATTGCAATGATATTGGGATATGGTGTAATGGTAACACTACAGATTCTGGTCCTGTCATTCCTGGTTCGAGTCCGGGTATCCCAACTAGAGAGCATCTTTCATTTCGAAAGATGCTTTTTTCGTATATTTACCTTTTGGGGATTGGGGAGAACTTCGCTTTCTACTATGTTCTTCAAAAGAAAAGAGGGTGTGTCGTGGAATTATGACACACCCTCTTATTTGATTTCGATAAAATCTTTTATTTGTTCTCTGCATCAATAGCCTTGATTTTCTCTTTTACGAGCTTCAAGTCTTCTTTGAGCTTTTCTACCTTGCGGTTCATTTCCTCTACCAGGCTATTACCCTTCTTGCTGGCAGCATTGAGGAAGCCGAGGTTGTTCTCGTAGGTAGTAATCTCAGCGCGCAGCTGGTCGTAGCGTCGCAACAGTCTGCCACGCTCGTTGTCCAATGCGTTGACACCTTTCTCGGCAACATTCTTGAGGTTGTTCTTGAAGTTGTGGATATGGCGCTTGGCATTGTTGGAACGTAAGGTTTTGTAGAGCTTGTCCATCACTTCGTGATACTCCTGGTAAACCTTGTCCTTCTCCTTGAATGGTACGTGACCTACAGCGTTGTACTCTGCGATGAGGTCCTGCATATTCTTCTGCAAGTGCTCGCCGGCGTTCTCAACCAACTCGTTGAGCTTAGCGATGATCTCACGCTTCTTGTCCAGGTTGGCATGCTCCTCGCTGCGTGCACCGGCGTTCAGCTTGTTGCGTGCATCGAAGAACTTATTGCATGCGCCGAGGAATTCCTTCCAGAGCTGGTCGCCCTGCTTGCGAGGCACGTAGCCGATGTTTTTCCATTCTCTCTGCATCTGGATCAGTTTGTCACCGGTCTTCTTCCACTCGGTGCTGTCTGCCAACTGCTTAGCCTTCTCCACGAGCTTCTGTTTCTTCTCGAGATTCTCTGCATACTGGCTCTTGATATTCTTGAAGAATTCTGCCTTTTTGCTGAAGAATTCGTCGTTGGCGATGCGGAAGCGCTCGAAGATCTTCACGTTCATCTTCTGAGGAGCAAAGCCTATCTTCTTCCATTCACCCTGAATCTCGATGATAGCCTTGGTAGCATCCTCCCAATCGGAAGCCTGCTTCTTCTCCTTCAGATTGATAGCCTCAATCTTTTCGCAGAGGGCTGTCTTGTTGGCAAGATTCTCCTCCTCCTTGGCACGCAGATCCTCGAAGTGCTGCTGGTGCTTCTTGTTGATTACGGTGCTTGCGTTCTTGAAGCGGGTCCAAATTTCCTCGCGCAGCTCTTTTGCTACAGGACCGATTTCGCGGTATTCCTGGTGCAGGTCTTGCAACTGGTGGAAGGCTGAGATTACATCTGGCTCTTCTGCGAGCTTCTCGGCAGCCTCGCAGAGCTTAGTCTTTGCCTCAAGATTCTTCTTGAAGTCGTATTCGCGAGCCTCGTTGTTGAGTTTCAGGAGGTCGTAGAACTGCTCCACGTAGAGCTGGTAGTTCTTCCATACCTCATTTGCCTTGTCAGCAGGGATAGTCTTGATTTCCTTCCATTCCTGCTGCAGGGTCTTGAATTCCTGATATGATTTGTTGGCCTCTTCTGGCGAAGTGGTCATTGCTTTGATCTTTTCGATAATCTCAAGTTTCTTCGCAAGGTTTTCCTGCTTTTCCTCTTCCTGCTGAAGGAAGATCTTGGCTCTCTTTTCCTTGATAATCTGCATTTCGGCCTTGAAGGCTTCTTCTGTGTCATCTGGTAAGAGAACATACTTTTCAGGATCACCACCTGCTGCGAGATACTCTTTTGTCTGCGCATCTCTTTCTGCGAGATGAATCTTGTAGAAAATTGTCTTCAGCATATCAAGCTCCTCTTTGTTAGGAACTTCTGCACTATGAGCAATTTCTTTTACTCTTTCGAGTACTTCCTGCTTGGTGGCGTATGCCTTCTTGGCAGGATCCAGGGTGCTCTGCTGCAACAGAGCGTTTTCTTGAGAGTCCATCATGTCACTTTGTTTAGTTTATGATTCGAGTTTCTTTGGCCGGTAGTCGTCTCAGACGATTCGACCCACAAAAATATTTATTATATTAATTCTGCAAACTTAAACAAAAAAATCGAATATCTAGTCAAGATATTCGATTTTTTATACTTTTATAACAATAGAAGCCCTTAGGGCTGCATTTTCCAGCTATAATTGTTCCAATATTTATAACAGTCGCTTGTATCTCAGGAAGCCCCAGCTTAAGCCTGAGACGATGAACGAGAGTATCAGGGCGAAGGCGAATCCGTAAGGACTCTCTTCCATGCCGTTGATCAGGTTCATACCGAACAAGGATGAAATCAGCGTTGGCAACATCATGACGATACTGATACTGGTGAGGGTACGCATCGTAGTGTTCATATTGTTGTTGATGATGCTCGAGTAGGTATCCATCGTAGATTCCAGAATGTCGGAGTAGATACTGGTGGTTTCCCTAGCCTGCGTCATCTCGATGTTTACGTCCTCGATCAGGTCAGCATCCAGCTCATCCACCTGCAGCTTGAACTTCAGTTTAGAGAGCAGGGTTTCGTTGCCGCGGATAGAGGTGGTGAAGTAGGTGAGGGAGTCCTGCAGGCGGCTCAGGCCTATCAGGCTCTCGTTGTTCACGCCGTGGTCAAGATTTCTCTTTGCCTTCTCGATAAGTGAATTGATCTGTTTGAGTCGTTTCAGATACCATACGGCAGAAGAGAGGAAGAGTCGGAATATCATATCCACATAGTCGGTGAATCCTTCGCCGCGTTTCTGCTGATAGCTTACGAAGTCTATCATCATATTGGTTTCGTAGAAGCATACGGTAATGGTTACGTCGCGCTTGTGGATGATGCCTAGCGGCACTGTGGTATATGGGGTGCGGCTGCGTATTTCCTTGACGTAAGGGATACGGAGGATGATGAGCATCCAACCGTCGTCGTATTCGTAGCGGGCACGCTCATCGGTATCGCTGATATCCGAAAGGAAATAATCAGGGATCTTGAATTCTTCTTCCAGCAGTCGCTGGTCTTCATCGGTTGGACATGTTACCTGTACCCAACAGTTTGGCTGCCACTCATTGAGTGCAGTCAGATTCTTATCGATATTCCAGAAAGTCTTCATTGTTTGCTAATCTCCAAATAATAAAAGGTTTGGGTATGGAGATGAGCATTGGGTTGCGCCCTTCTTGTGGGCTTACGGTTGCTGAATCTCCACGCCTTACAATTCGTTATTGTTCTCCGCGTGATAATCGTCCATTTTGGTTGTTATTTAATGAAACATCTGCAAGCTTTTCTGCATTCTGTTCTGATCAGATTTTACAGTTCTTGCCAAATCGCCTGCAAAGGTAATGATTTTAATTGAAAAAAGGAACAAAAAAGCCGAGAATTTTCTTTCTCGGCTTTCTTTTTTCATCATTTTGTAATTTCTTATTTCTTATTTAGCAGGAATCTCAGCCAGGAGCTGCTTCATCAGGTTCCAGAAAGGAGCTACGCAGCTAATCTGGCAACGCTCATTGGCTGTGTGAGGGCTGAGCAATGTAGGGCCAAATGAAACTACATCGAGGTGAGGATACTTGCCCAGGATGATAGAGCACTCCAAACCTGCGTGAACAGCCTGTACTACGCCATCCTTGCCGTTCTGCTCCTTGTAAACCTTCAGTACATGCTCCAGAATGTCGCTCTTAGGGTTAGGATTCCAGCCGCCGTAAGCGCCGCTGAACTCTACCTTCATGCCAGCCATGTTGAAGCAGCTCTCCATCATGGTAGCGAGATACATCTTGTAGTACTCGTGGCTGGAACGAGCCAGGATTTTGATGGCAGCCTTGCCACCGCCAATCTCGATGATGGCGAGGTTAGAAGATGTCTCTACGATGCCTGGCATAGATGGAGCCATACGCAATACGCCGTCGTGGCAGGCATAGATGGCATCTACCAGGTTGTCCTGAATCTCTGCAGGAACCTCTGTAGCTGGAGTCTCTACGTTCTCGGTGAAGAATTCAATGTTCTCGATGTTTTCGATGCCGTTGAACTCATCGCAGATCTCGTCCTTCCAGTCGGCTACCATGTCGTTCAGTGCCTCTACGTTCTCCTTTGGCAGGGTGAGGACTACCTGTGCCTGGAATGGGATGGCATTGCGCATATTGCCGCCCTGCCATGAAGCCAGACGTGCATCGAGCTCAGAGATAGCCTCGCGTACGAAGCGAACCATGCACTTGTTGGCGTTGGCTCTGCCTTCGTTGATCTCGATGCCGGAGTGACCGCCCTTCAGTCCCTTCAAGGTAACCTTCACGGCTGCATCTTCCTTGTCTGTCTCAACCTCCTTATAGTCGAGTGTTGCTGTAATGTCGATTCCGCCGGCGCTGCCGATTACGAACTCACCCCATACCTCTGTATCGAGGTTCAGGAGAATGTCACCGTTCAACTCGCCCTCAGGAAGACCGTTGGCACCAAACATGCCTGTCTCCTCATCAGCAGTGATCAGACCCTCTACTGGTCCGTGCTGCAGGTCCTTAGCCTCCATCACAGCCATGATGGTAGCTACACCCAGACCGTCGTCGCTACCCAGAGTAGTCTTATTGGCACGTACCCAGTCTCCGTCAATGATGGTCTCGATTGGATCGTTCTCGAAGTCGTGGTTGCTTTCAGGAGCCTTCTGAGGCACCATATCCATGTGTGCCTGCATGATAACACCCTTTCTGTTCTCCATGCCTGGAGTAGCAGGTTTGCGCATCACGATGTTTCCGGCAGCATCCTGGAAAGCCTCTACGCCAGCTTCCTTTGCCCAGTCGAGCAAATAAGCCTGAATTTTCTCCAAATGTCCTGATGGACGTGGAACTTGTGTCAACTTGTCGAAATTACGCCAGATTTCCACTGGACTAAGATTCTTAATGTCAGCCATAATATCTTTATTTTAAATGTTAATGTTCTATTTGTTTTTGAATGTTATGCTTCTTCGTAAACGCTAGTGCAATCCATCCGTAGATGCCCAGCAGGATGACGAGCAGGGTCTGCACGGAGTGAACGATGAGCACGAAGTAGAGGGCGTCGTTCTGCTGGATGCCATAGAGGATGAGCATCGTCTTCACGGCGAAATGCCATGGGCCCGCTCCGTTGGGCGTAGGTACGATTACAGCTATGCTTCCTACGATGAAGGTCACCAGTCCGCACATCAGATTGAGATGGCTCGTAGATTCAAAGCACTGGAAGGTGAGATAATAGTGCAGGAAGTAGCTCAGCCAGATGCCCAGGGTGAAGGCGATGTAGAGCGGTACGTTTCTCACGCCCTTCAGCGAGATTACTCCCTGCCAGAGTCCGCTCAGCGTAGCTTTCACCTTATTATATATAGCCAATTTCTTGAGCAGTATGTGAGCCAGGAAGAGTACGGCGATGCCGCAGATGGCGGTAACCAGGTATCCTGTGGCTGTGAAGTTGCCCAGGATGCTGTCCATGCTCGTGCCCGTCTTGTCGAAGAAGTTCAGGAAGACGGGAATCTGCATCAGGAACACCAGTCCTGTGATAAGTAGTACGAGCAGCGAGTCGATGGCTCTCTCGGTCACCACGGTACCCAGTGCTTTCGGAAACGAAACGCCGTCCCATCTCTTCAGTACGGCACATCTTGCAAATTCACCCGATCGGGGGATGACGAGGCTCAGGGCATACGAGAGGAATATGGAGTTGATGCTTACGCTGCTGCGCGACTTTTCGCCGATGGGCTCCAGCGCCTGCTTCCATCTCCATCCTCTGAAGAGCTGCGCCGAGATGCCGAATGGGAACGACAGCAGCATCCAGGTCCAGCTCATCTTGTGGAGCAGTACCTCCTCCACCTTCTTGAAGTCGAATCCGCGATACATCCAATAGAGGATGGCACCGCCCAGAAACAAGGAGAGTGCCACCTGCCAAATATTGTTTGCTATCTTTTTCTTTTCCATCATAGCTGCAAAGGTAACACTTTTATCGCTTATATGGCACTACTTTCGCATATTTTTAGCATAAATAAACGGTTAGACTCCTTTTTATTTCCTCTTTTTTATATAAAAGATGAAAAAAAAAGCATTCAAGGGGTGATTTCTCGAAAAATAATCGTATTTTTGCAAAATAAATATATCAATATCGTATAGAACGTATGAAAGCTGTAAAGCCAAAGAAAAATCTAGGTCAGCACTTCCTTACTGACCTCAACATAGCCAAGCGCATCGCCGACACGGTGGATGCCTGCCCTGATATACCTGTTCTTGAAATCGGACCGGGTATGGGCGTTCTTACCCAATATCTCGTAGAGAAGCCTCGCCCGGTAAAGGCGGTGGAAATCGATTCTGAGTCGGTAGCATATCTCCACGAGAATTTCCCGACACTGAAGGATAACATTATCGGAGAGGATTTCCTGAGGATGGATCTCAACCAGATATTCGATGGAAAGCAGTTCGTGCTCACGGGCAACTATCCATACGATATCTCTTCGCAGATCTTCTTCAAGATGCTCGATTACAAGGATCTCATTCCTTGCTGCACGGGTATGATCCAGCGAGAGGTGGCTTTGCGCATGGCTTCCGAGCCGGGCAACAAGGCGTATGGTATCCTCAGCGTACTCATCCAGGCATGGTATGATGTGGAGTATCTCTTCACAGTAGATGAGGGCGTGTTCAATCCACCGCCAAAGGTGAAGAGTGCCGTCATCCGCATGACCCGTAACGAGGTGACCGATCTGGGATGTGATGAGAAACTCTTCAAGCGACTGGTGAAGACCGTGTTCAACCAGCGCCGCAAGATGCTCCGAGTAAGCCTCAAGCAGATGTTCCCGGGTGTAACCCCACGTGAGGATTTCTACACCACCGACATCATGACCAAGCGCCCTGAGCAGCTCAGCATCCAGCAGTTTGTGGAACTCACCAACTATGTGGGCGAAGAACTGAAACGATTGGAATTAATAAAATAATAAACAAAAAAATATATACAGACTATGATCGACGTAAAAGAAACTTTGAATTCTGCAGCAGAGCGTATGGAGATGGCTGCAATGTATCTCGCAGAAGAGCTCTCTCATATTCGTGCTGGTCGCGCCAACGTGGCTATCCTCGACGGCGTGCGTGTTAACAGCTATGGCAGCATGGTTCCATTGAACCAGGTGGCTACCGTAACCACTCCAGATGCCCGCACCATCGCCATCCGCCCTTGGGACAAGAAGGCTATCAAGGATATCGAGAAGGCTATCATGGACAGTGGCGTGGGTATTACACCAGAGAACAACGGTGAAATCGTACGCCTCGGAATCCCTCAGCCTACTGGTGAGCGCCGTAAGGAGCTGGTTAAGCAGTGCAACAAGATTGCGGAGCGTGCCAAGATTGAGGTTCGCAACGTGCGTCAGGAAATCAAGGAGAAGCTGAAGAAGGCTATCAAGGATGGTCTTTCAGAGGACTTGGAGAAGGATGCAGAGAATGATTTGCAGAAGCTTCACGACAAGTACATCAAGCAGCTCGAAGGTTTGATGGACGAGAAGGAAAAGGAAATCATGACTGTCTAGAAAGACGTCATGTTTATCAGACTTACATTATTAATATGTGATAATGAGAGGACTCGTTATTAAGAATACAGGCAGCTGGTACACCGTCAAGACTGACGATGGCCAGCTGATTGAAAGCAAAATCAAGGGCAATTTCCGATTGAAGGGCATCCGCAGCACCAATCCTGTGGCTGTGGGCGACTATGTGCAGCTCATCACCAACCAGGAGGGCACGGCGTTCATCTCTTCCATCGAAGACCGCCAGAACTATATTATCCGTAAATCACCCAACCTCAGCAAGCAGAGTCACATCCTTGCGGCTAATCTCGATCAGGCACTGCTTGTGGTTACCGTGAATTACCCTGAGACTTCCACCACCTTCATCGACCGATTCCTGGCTGGAGCCGAGGCATACAGAGTGCCCGTCATCATCGTGTTCAACAAGTGCGACCTTCTAACCGAAGAAGAGCTGCGCTACGAGAAAATGATGCGCACCCTCTATGAGACCATTGGTTACCAGTGTGTAGAGATTTCGGCTGCTACCGGTGAGGGCGTAGATGAGTTGCGTCCGCTCATCCGAGACAAGAAGTCGCTGCTCAGCGGCAACAGTGGCGTAGGCAAGTCAACCCTCATCAACCAGCTCATTCCGGATGCCGGACAGCGCACCGCCGAAATCAGCGAGGCGCATAACAGCGGTATGCATACCACCACCTTCAGCGAGATGCTGGAACTGCCGGAAGGAGGCTATCTCATTGATACTCCGGGCATCAAGGGCTTCGGTACCTTTGATATCGAGAAGGAGGAACTCACCAGCTATTTCAAGGAAATTTTCAAGTTTTCGCAGAATTGCAAGTTCTCCGACTGTACCCACACCCACGAACCGGGCTGTGCCGTCATCAAGGCTGTGGAGGAGCATTATATTGCTGCCAGCCGCTATCAGAGCTATCTCTCTATGCTCGAAGATAAGGACGAGAATAAGTATCGTGAGGCATTCTAGAAATCATGGTTTCCGGAGTGGATATAAAATAAAAATTATGGCAAAACAGGAACTGAAGGATTTTAAACAGCGCGTAGAGGAAGGCGAATTTGCACAGAGCGCCGAGATTTCTGCCAGTTATCTCGACGAAGACATCCTGATCATAGACAATGTCAAGGTGTTGCAGAACCCTGACCCCGTGAGATTGCAGATGAACATGATTGCATCCTGCTTGCGTGGCAGTCTGAAAGTAGAGTATAATGGCAATATCCTCTTGGTAGAGAAGGGCGATATCTTTATCTGTCCTCCCAACTCTACACTCGACATCGTGGAAGTGTCGGGCGATTTTGCGTGCACGGCGATGTGTGTGAGCAATCACGGCATGCTGAATATCCTTCGTTCTCATATTTCGGTATGGAATCGTGCGATGTATGTGAGCAAGGTGTCTGTGCTGAAGATGAACGAGGTGGATATGGTATTCTATGCCAAGTTCACCGATTTGGTGCGTCTGTGCCTGGATCCGTCGTTCTGCGAGCGCACTTCGTGGAAGCCTTATCGCCGAGAGATTGTAGAGACGCTCTTGAAGAGTGCGCTCCTGGCGGTGAGCAACATGCTGCTGGAGGATATGCCGAAGGAGGAGCTGAATTCCAGTTCTAGCGAACTTTTCGATCAGTTTCTGGAGCTGTTGCAGCAGGCGGAGGTGAAGCATCAGCCGGTGGAGAATTTCGCCCGCAAGCTCTGCATCACTCCGAAGTATCTCTCCATCATCTGCAAGCGCCATTCGGGCAAGACGGCGATAGAGTGGATTACGGAATATACGCTTGCAGACATCACTTATCTCCTCCGTTCCACCTCGAAGACCATCAAGGAGATTTCGGGCATTCTTGGTTTCTCCAACACATCTTTCTTTGGCAAGTATGTGAGGGAGCATCTCCACATGTCGCCATTGAAATACCGCGAAAGTTTGAGGAAGAAATAGCGTTTTGCTATGTCATCTCAAAAAAATGGCAACCGGAAATAATTCGGTTGCCATTTTTCTTTCTTACTTCTCTGGGAAGATTTCTGCCAGTTTCTTTGCCATGCGCTCTGCGAGTACGGTGGTATAAACTACCTTGCCCTCCGGGTTGATGAGATACATGGTAGGAAGCCAGGAAATCTTGTAATCCTTGGAAATCTGAGTTTCCTTCCACTTCTTGAACTCGCTGTACTGCTCCCATTCCACGCCGTTTGCCTGGGTGTAGTTGTCGAGCTTCTGCTTGTCGGTATCCATGGATACACCGATGAACTTGGCACGGGTGCCGTACTTTTGGAACATCTCCTTGACGGTAGGAATCTCTCTACGGCAATCAGGACACCAGGTAGCCCAGAAATCCAATACCGTCCATGTTCCCTTCTTGAGAGCAGGGAAGGCTGGGGCCTCTGTTCCTACAGCCAGGAGATTCTTGGCATAGAGTACATCCACATCCTGTGGGTTCTGGGCTGTTGTTGCGCTGCCCTGAGCGCTGGCTCCGATGACAGATGCTGCCATGAGGAGCAAAGAGAATATTGCTTTTTTCATTTTTCTTTGTATTTAAAAACTGCTGCAAAGATACGGATATTTTTTTGATTTTGCTATCGGATGAAAGAAAAAATGCCGGGTGCATCTTGAAAAAGATGGCCCGGCATTGTTTTTGCCTCTACTTTCTGTTTTATTTTAAGATCACTTTCTCTGAATAGGCTTTGCCGTTAACATAAAGATAAAGTACATACTCTCCCAAAGGCAGCCCTGAGCAATCGAAATCTTTCCGATAATCGTTACCTGCCTGCTGTTGTAGGGAAGCAGACTTGAATACCATGCCGGAAGTATTGCAGATGAGAAGTCTGAGCT
This sequence comes from Prevotella sp. TF12-30, assembly GCF_003436715.1. Lineage (NCBI taxonomy): Bacteria > Pseudomonadati > Bacteroidota > Bacteroidia > Bacteroidales > Prevotellaceae > Prevotella > Prevotella sp. TF12-30. The sequence continues at coordinate 55,456 of NZ_QSQJ01000002.1, forward strand.
GAGCATCTGAGACTAGGGAGTATGACAAACATACCTTCTTGCCATTGACTGATACTTTATAGGAAATGTCACCTTGCTTGGTATTTGGTTCCAAACTTATGCCTCGCATTTTATCCTTCAGTTCCTTGTTTTGTTCATCCTCTAGATGGCTCATTCCTTCAATATTGGCAGCATAGGCAAAGGATTGCTCCAAGACTTTGCGTTCTCCCTTTTTGATGGAAACCTCGATGATTTTCAATATGGGATAACGGTATCCCATGGCGTACCACTCGAAGATTGCAGCTTTGAATTTCATTGGTTCGTCTTGTCTCACAGACATGAGACTGTCCTTTGAAACATCGATGTTGGCAACGATGTTCCTTTGTATTAATAACGTATTGTTGAGAGAATCATTGTATGGCATGATTAATTTTCCCTTTGCCATGATTTTGGTGCAGCAAGTACCTGATAACACAAGTTTGTTCTTTGAGCAATAAGTCCCCTTGCCCTCAATCTGACAGACCAAGGAATCATTGAGGGGAAATGGAAACTTGAGATATTCAAAAGAATTACCAAAATCAATGTTCAGTAATGGGGTTTGCAAATGCTTCAAAAGCAAATGCTCCTTATCTTGTGAAAAATCGAGAATGGCATCCTTGTCTATCATCTTGATGCGGTTGCTATCGTTTCCAACAAAGAACACCTTTTTCTCTTGTCCAAGATATTTGGAATTGGAGAAATCCCATAGTTGTTCCGAAAAACTAGAACTTTGCGGAACTGTTGCAGTTATAAAGTCATAGTGTATGCTGTCACCGCCTTTTGAGAGATTGGCGGTGGCAGTAAGTTCGCGGCTTTGTGCCCCCAAGGAGGCACAATTGCTAACCATGATGCTAATGTAAATGATTATCTTTTTCATTTTTTTTCTTTTGTTGTTTTAGATATTTCACAGCAATAATTATAGTAACTATTGTGGAAAATGCCAAATAATATATATCAAATAACACCTCATTATATAGGTTGTCTACAACTTCAAAACCATTAGGAACATCAACTAATTTTAAAAATATATAGTCAAAATCTCCATAATGATAGTCTAACATCCAATATATCCATCTCATAAAAATGAGGTAGATATGCAAAGCTACTAAAATTAACACTAATATTTTAAATGATTTTTTTTTCATTTTCTTTGCTATTTAAATAATTGATTAATAAATTCTTGGGGGTTCTTTACCTTGACTATGTCTTTAGGATGTTTTCTAGAAACTTTATCTAACAGATGTTTCAATGTGGAAGGACTTATTACTTTATCTTTGTAATTATAGCTTCCACCGAAATCTTGCATAGGAGTTATTTCTTCTGCAGGGACAAGAGGATTACTTTGCTTATAGTTTACCCCTTCTATCGATTTTGTCGTACAGTTATTGGTGAAGATATTGTATTCGTCTACAACCTTTGCATCTGGATTATTCTTTATTTTTTTTGTAGTACTTTTGGTTTTTGTTCCACTTCCCCATATTTCATCAAAGAAAGAAGCTATATCTTTATCGCTTCCTTTTTCTATTGTGTAAATTGAGATGTTTCTTTTTTTTGAAAACTCATTTAAATATTCTCTTGCTTGTTTTCCTGTTTTTCTGACAAGCACACCTTCACCTGTAGGCGTAAATTGATGTAAAATGCTGCCAGAACTACCTAAAGCCCCATACCTTCCATATGTATATACAATAGTGTTTCTGCCTTCTCCTATTGTGACAAAGGTATGTCCTAGTCCATTTGTTTCTATGTAAATGCGTGGCCTTAACCCATCAAGGTCTAAGTATTTTATAGGATTATTTATACTGTAAATATAAGGATTTATACTACAGTATTTCTCTGCTAATTTGTCCACTCTATCCCAATTACCCTTGGCTGCATCATACATTCTTGCCCCATGGTCATACCAATCCAAGCCCGAAGTATGGTCAAACTCCTTGCCTATGTACTTGTTTCTTTGCAATTCCGAGTTGTATGTCAGGTCGCCATATACTCCTCCAAATGGGTAGTAATGGTTTACCTGCTCAACCGTACCATTCTCATTCACTACCATGCGGATGCTTCCGAGATGGTCTTTCTCGTAATAGTGGTATGTAGGATTGAGGTTACTGTCGAATGAGCAATAGCCACCCTCAAACTGATACTTGCTCAGCTTGCCATCTTCAAATATGAAGTCACCGATATAGTCCGTTGTATTGGTTGTGAGAGCCTCATGTATGGTTCTCAACTTACTGCCACCAGCATCATAGACATACTTTGTCTTGAAACCATTGTTGAAGGTAATGCAGCTAAGATTATCCAACACATCGTATTCTATCTTACTGATTCCCTTATTCAAGTCTTTCGTCAAAGCTCCGTTGGCATTGTAGAAGTATTCCGTACTCTCACTTGCTCCATCCTTGAAGTCGAACGAACCATCATAAAGCAAGCTTCCTGCCTTGTCAGAAATACTCTGTATCTGGTTGCCACGGTATTGATAGGTCAAGTCATCAATGAGCCCAAATGTCCCATTGTTCTTCTTGCCATATCTCTGCAAGCGTTCGATAGAGCCATTAGGGGAGTATTGAGGAATATACTCAGAATATCTGTCCTTGTTTTGGCTCATGGCTGTTCCCTCTGCGTAAGCAGAAGCAGTGAGCCTGTTCAGACCATCGTACTCGAAATCATATCCCCTAAGTACATTGTCATAGGTGTTCTGCCATTGCATACGACTGATGTTGCCGTTGTAGCAAGGAGTTTCACTACCACTTTCATATTTGAGCGATTCCTTAAACCTATCTGATGCTGTTAACACCAGCCAGTTGCGAATGTTGTATTCGTGCGTGATAGTTCCTGCATTGCCACTTCTTTTGGTGGAAACAAGCCTGCCCAGGTCATCATATTGGTATGATGCAACCGCCTTGTCACCATTGCCTGCATTCAATGTGATGGTTTCTATCTTGTCATTATACTTATTGTAGCGATTCTTTTGAGTAATAGTCTTGTCAACTCCACTCTTTTTGATTTGTGTCACCATTGTCTGAGGATTCTTTGTAAAGGAATAAGTTGTCTTTTGGCACAGCAAGGCATCATCTTGCACTGTTTGCCGTGTTTCAACTATTAAACCTTCTTGGTTATGGTAGATGGCTGCCACATGAAATTTACCGTCAGTGTCTCTACTGATAGTTCCCGTGAGCATGCCCTTGCTAAAGCTTTCCTTTGTGTCGGACGCTGTGGAAGCGAGGCTTTGGGAGGTGCTTTGCTTGACAAGTTGTCCATCCAGAAAACGATGGTCGTCATAATAGTTGACAACGTACAACTGTCCGTTCATTAAGCCTAAGTTGTTCGTTGTAACATAACCGCTACTAAACAAGCCCGAATTGCCCCCACGATATTGAGCAACAGCAGATGGGCAAGAGGCATTGATGGCTGTTGTGCTACTTTGAACTATTTGTCGCCCCATTTCGTCATACAGATAGAACATGTACACACCTTTTTTCCTCATCTCCCCATCCTGTGAGAACATGAGATTGTCGGCATTGTCATACCACAGTTGCTGGTACTCACAACCAGGCAACCGTTTCCAAACGCATCTGCCTCGCTTGTCATAGCGATATTCATAGGCGAATTTCTCCATATCAGCCTCCTCTTGATAAGACGGAGAAAGGACAAAGCGCAAATCGCCCAAGTCGTTATATACATAATAAGTGTCAATATAGTCACCTTGTCCTATTTGTCTTTTCAGAACTATCCGCCCCTGACTGTCTGTAAAAGTTTTCACTTGTTTTCCGTCCTCATCCGTTATGGTCTCTTCCATAAGTGAGTTGGCAGAGTAATAACCAGATAAAAGAATAGAACTTGCAGTCGCAGTGTAAAGTTTGACCACGTTAGCAGCATTGAGACAAACATTTCTCTTTTGGGCATGAGAAGCCGTATTCCATTTCTCACCTGGTCCTGTTGTGGAAACAGAAAAGAGATTGCTACCATACACATAAGTCATATATGGACTAGCATCCGTATAGGCATTGACGGCACGAGACTCTATGTCAGACAAGGCCACGTTTCTGATAGATGAGGACAAGATGGCTGGAAGCCAGGTTCTCATCGCTCGGTGCATGCCATCATACTCCGTGAAGCCTTGGGCAGTGTTCCCCTTAGTGCCAAGCCCGGTTGTTGCATTACTAATCTCCCTGCCCAATCCATCCGTGAAGGAAAAGTCATCAATGTAATTATTGGAAGATGCATCCAGCATGGTTCTCTTTTGCACATAATTGTGTGTAGATGCCGAACCATTGTTGTAATAATAAGAATAAGACTGAATAGTCTTGCCTTGTGTATCCTTGACGGCAGACAATCTTCCCAATACATCATAGCTATAATAAGTTTTCTCTCCAGATGGTTCCTCACGGGATGTTATACCCACTAGTGGCTGATAGTTGTATAGAGTGCACATACCACCGAGACTTTGAACTTTTTGTTTGATGGTTTGCAAGTCAGACACGCTAGGCGTCAAAGCATTTTCAACCCTAGTTATATTTGCATATACAGAAGAAAGAGATGTGTAGGAAACCCCATCTATCAAAGCTACTGGCAACTGATGTCTATATCCCCAGACGATAGTGAACTTTCTTACATTGTCCTGGCTAAGCGAACGCGGATTTCCATTCGAGTCAAAAGAATCGTATGTAAATCTCTTTTCTAGAGCATTAGCTTCTCTAGAAATACTATACGATGTCTCTTGCAACTTGGCATTGACAAAGGCATGGCCGTATTCCTTGTTTGAAACACATAAGTTGTTCTTAATTATTTTTTCACCAAGCACTATGTCTATTTGATGGCGAGAAAGCATTTGATTGACGGTAGACATGCTTGTTGATTCCAAGTTTGAGGCATTGAACGGATAGGTGTAATGTGTGAGAAGGGATTTTCCGTCGCTGCACTCACGCTCTACAACCGTAGGCTTGAAACTTCGATAGTCGCTGTCATACAGATATGACTCGGTGACTTGCTCACCGATTTCGTAATTGATGGAGGACTTGCTCTGTAAAATGTAAAATGTCGGTATGGCATAGACATCGTGATAATGGAAGGAATTAACAAATTCTGCCCTTGAAGGATACGGGACATAAGTATCCCCAGCTTGATTGGAAAAATAGACAACTTCAACATCGTCCTTAGACACACGTACTCCCACAGGAAAGTCATCCTTTACAACTTTCTTGTAGTTATATGAGGTGCTACTTATTGTACTTTGTTTTCCTTCGACGAATTGATAATGAACTTCACTTAGAAGAAGTGGTTGTGGAAATCCTGTATCACAGTTGTACAATTCTGAGTAGAACCTAGGATAATCATAGTTGTCAGTTCCTGGGCAACGATTGTCATTCTGCATCGCATCTGTGTATAGACTTGTAGTTTTGCCGCAAAGATTACCGTTCTTATCATAATAAGAACGATTCACGTTTCTGTAAAAGACTGGTGTGCCGCTCCAGCCAGACAGAGGAAGAATGGGTGAACTTTGGCTAACGACATGTTCGTCGCTATCCCATTCTGTTGCTGAGCAATGAAGATGCATTTCACGATAGTAATAGTAGTATGTGGAATAGCGGAATAAATCCTCAGAAATTTGTAAGTATTGACTTCCACCATCTGGATAGTCGAAAACTTCACGATTGAGGACTTCGCCTTGATAAGTGTTTGAAATTTCCTTTACTCGGATTCCACCACACATCCCTGTGGCAACATTTCCCTCATAGGTAAACGAGGAGGAGCCTCCCGTAGGGTAGGTAATGCTGGTCAGAATGCCATGTTGTGCATATTGAGCGTCTGGTGTTCTGTCCGTACCACCGATACTAGCATCTGCCATGTATTCTGTTGGTACAGCATGTACCGAGTTCGTTCCATTGTAATATCCCCAATAATCCTCATGGAAACGAATGGTAGAAAGGTCGTTTATGTTCATATAATCAGGCAAAGCATTCATGTTATAGGAAAAGAAATATTTGACGGGATTTGTTCCTGTCGCAGCCCCATTCATGGTAATGCCCTTGAGAAGCATCCGTTTGCCACGCAAGGATGTTCCTAGATATCCAGTGTTATCAAGGGACACTGTATTGATGATATTACCTAGATCATTTTTAACTAGTATTTGGGTAAGTCTTTCTCTTTGTAACTGATATTCAGGACGGTCGCTATTGTAAGTAAATTCAATTCGGTTTCCGTTCCATATGATTGAGGTCAAGAGAGGAACAGCATAATTTACATTGGTCTTGTTGATGGCATATTCGGCGATTGGCCCTGATATCGGTACATATGGCATATTATTACCAACATTTTCTTCGTCCCAGTCGTAATATATGCCAGAATGTTGATATTCGGAGGCAAATGTTTGGTAATATACGGAAGTCTTGTCATAAGAAAATGTTATGGTATCGCACTTCATGGGCGTGACAATACTTGTCAAATGACAAGCTGAACGATGACCGTATCCAAGACCACCTACCATTTCTACTTTGAGAAAGAAGTATTGTGTGCCATCCCCATCAGTAATCTTGAATCCACTTTCTAGTTCTTCTATCTTGATAGGCTCATACGGAATGGTTTTGATGCTCATGTCGGTATAGTCATAACGAAAGCATCCATTATGACCATTAAAATTGTATTGATACCTATCCGACTCAGTGTCTATGGTTCCACTACCATTGGCAATTTCTCTAAAAGAATTGGCAGGAATTGTCGTGGATTGCAATAGCTTCTTTAGCTCACTGGCAGACTTGATGGTTTGGCTAGAAAAGTCATCCCTTGCACCATTTTTACTGCAACCTATCACACCACCTGCATTGAGAACCCACCCAAGTCCAACGGGACTAGCCACATCGTTAACTTTGATACCTGATGCATGGTAGCTAATGGAAATCGGGATACGAACACCATCCCATTCTATGGTATAGATAGGAATGTCTATATTGGGAATCCCTGTGGCAGGACTGACTGGAAACTCTGTATACTTGAGCAAACTAGCAGTTTGTGGGGATTGTGGTGTATAGCGACCAATGGCATCCAGCGTGCCATCTTCATTTCTCATGGTCTTCTTGTGCTTGCGGCCCAAAGAATCCAGCTGTAAGCTGTCTGGCTTACTCTGAGAATATGCATTTGGCACCACCATAAGTAAAAATACCAATAAAAAAATACTAAAATACTTACTCATAGGCGAACGGACGATAAAAGGTGATTAATGTTTATTAACTTGTGGCAAAGTTAAGGAAAAATACGCAATGTTGTATTTCGCTCAGATGTAAATTATAAAAAATTAACTGTCGAGCTTTAAGACGGTAACTACTCTTTTACCTTTGCACCCTGAATCAAGTAACATGGATTTGGTTAATTGGTGTTAAGGTGTACTATTAACTAGGGTGTCCAGTTCTATGTTCCAATATTAACTCACTTGTTTGAGAGTTTTGGTTCGTTTATAGTAAAATGATAGATCTGGTCGCAAATTGCGACTGGTTTAATAACTTGAAGCTCTTTACGGCTCGTTCATATACATACACAGAACTTATATCCAACAACTCATCGCCCACCAGCTGATTTACGCTTGCACAACAGGTGTTGGGCGAGCGCATAACAGCTGATATGCAAGCGCACAACAGCTGTTGTGCGGCTGAAGATATAGGCTTCTCCGGCTTATAACATTAATTCTTCCGGCAACAAGTAAAGGTTACTCCGAAGACTTCTTACGTTAAACCGATGCAACAATGATAGCACTTACAAGGCACGATGATAGTACTGACGATGCGTAAAGCAGCTTGTAGCGATTATTGCCTCACAATGGCACAACATTGCCCCTTACCAGGGCAATAATCTGCCATTGCCTGGCACAAAACGATACGTCGGGAGTTTTTTTATAAAAGCACCACTCTTCTTTTTACTCTTCACTCTTCACCAAATCGGCTGAAACCCCGATAAACACTGGGGTTGCGAGAGGTGAAGAGTTACGTACCACTCTTCACCACTCTTCACCTTCGGATTGCGCACGGAATTGAAACGGAAGCTCGCCCTGTTCGGTTGGGGGGCTGAAACCACTTTTTTTATGTCCCACAGATTTCATAGATTTACACAGATTTTTCGGTAAGCGGCTCCGGGTGAAGAGTGGTGAAGAGTGGTGAAGAGTGGCGTAAGCTCTTCACCTGTGCAAGTTTTTAAGTTACAGGTATTTATGCCCTTTCGGTGAAGAGTGAAGAGTGTTTTTGAAAGTGGCTTACTATTCCGAAGTGAGCTATATGGTGGGCTTCAGCAGTCCTAGCTATTTCACAAAATGTTTCCAGAAGCAGTTTGGCATGAAACCTGCCGAATTTGCTGAAATGGGATAAACGGGAATGGGATAAAAAAAGAAAAAGAGAACATTGCAAAACGCGATGTTCTCTTTTTTGTTTTTATTCTTTTTAATCAGATTATTCTTTCTGAATCAGATTATTTCTTCGTTGCTCTGATGAAGAAGCCGATCAGGCAGATGTAGGCGATGAGCGAGCAGACCTCAGACATTGGGTTCGCCCACCAGCTGTCTGCGATGCTGGCCTCTACGCCGCCAAACTTCAGCAGGGCGCTAACTACACCCATCAAGGCTCCACCGGCGATGAAACCGCTGGCGATGAGTGTACCCTTCTCGCCACGCTCTGCATTCACCTTGGCATCCTTGCTGCGTGAAGTAACATACCAGTTGATGGCACCACCTACCAGCAGCGGAACGTTCAGTTCCAGCGGAATAAACATACCCAGGGCAAAAGCCAGGGCTGGAATCTTGAAGTAAGTGAGCACGATGGCAATCACGGCTCCGATGCCGTAGAGAACCCAAGGTGCACCCACACCATTCATCAGCGGGTCGATGACCGCAGCCATCGCATTCGCCTGAGGTGCAGCCAGAGAGCCGGAAGCGAATCCGTAGGTCTCGTTGAGCAGCATCATCACGCCGCCCACGGTAGCCGCACTCACCAGGGTGCCGAGGAATTTCCATCCCTCCTGCTTCTTAGGCGTAGTGCCCAGCCAGTAACCAATCTTCAAATCGGTGATGAACGAACCTGCCACAGAGAGAGCGGTACAAACCACACCACCCATAATCAGGGCGGCAAGCATTCCGCCAGGACCTCTCAAACCTACTGCCACCATCACCACAGAGGCGAAGATGAGCGTCATCAGGGTCATTCCCGATACAGGGTTGGAACCCACGATGGCGATGGCATTGGCTGCCACGGTGGTGAAGAGGAAGGCGATGGCTGCCACCAGCAGGATGGCGATGACGGCGAAGAGCAGATTGCCATCCATCACACCAAACCAGAAGAAGAGGAAGGTGATGAGGATGGTGACGAGCGAACCGATGGCGATGATCTTGAAAGAAATGTCGCGCTGGGTACGCTTCACGTTCTCATCCACATCGCTCTTGCCCTTCAGCTCCTTGGCGGCAAGTCCTACGGCGCTCTTGATGATGCCCCAGCTCTTGATGATGCCGATGATACCTGCCATGGCGATACCGCCGATACCGATGCTGCGGGCGTAGGCACGGAAGATTTCCTCCGGACTCATGGCTCCCACAGTCTTCACGATGCTAGGATCCCAGGCGCTGAGCACGCTGTCGTGGAAGATGACGCTCATGCCTGGCACAATCAGCCACCATACCACGAGCGAACCCAGGCAGGTGAAGAATGCGTATTTCAATCCGATGATGTAACCCAATCCCAATACGGCTGCACCTGTGTTCACTTTGAACACGAGCTTCGCCTTGTCGGCAAGGTCGCATCCCAGACTTACCACACGGGAAGTGAAGTTCTCGTTCCACCATCCCAGACTGGCTACGATGAAATCGTAAAGACCACCCACCAGTCCGGCGATGAGCAGGGGCTTAGCCTGGTCGCCACCCTTGGCTCCGCTCACCAACACCTGCGTGGTGGCTGTAGCTTCAGGGAACGGATATTTTCCGTGCATGTCGCTTACGAAGTACTTGCGGAAAGGTATGAGGAACAGGATTCCCAACACGCCTCCCAGGGCAGAAGCCATGAAAATCTTCATAAACGAAGTAGTCATCTCCGGATATTTAGCCTGCAGGATGTAGATGGCTGGCAGGGTGAAGATGGCTCCTGCCACTACGGCACCTGAGCAGGCTCCGATGCTCTGGATGATGACGTTCTCGCCCAGCGCCTTGATTCGCTTGGTGGCGGTACTTACGCCCACGGCGATGATGGCGATTGGGATGGCTGCCTCGAACACCTGACCCACCTTCAAGCCCAGATAGGCTGCGGCGGCAGAGAAGATGACGGCCATCACGATACCCCAAGTCACCGACCATCCGTTTACCTCGGGATAAACCTTGTCTGGCGACATCAGCGGCTTGTATTCCTCCCCATCCTTGAGTTCGCGGAATGCGTTCTCGGGGAGCTGCAAATTATCTTTTTCTTCCATAGTTTATTTACTTTGAACTTTGAACATTGAGCTTTGAACTTTATGAAATGCCCTACCTTTAAGAAATAGCCCTAAATTTCAGCAGGAAAACTAATCATAAAGTTCAAAGTTCAAAACTCAAAGTTCAATGTTTATATTATTTTTCTATTCTGATGATGTATTCACTCATGAAGCTGGCACCTGGCTGCAGGCTGTTCATCATGTACTTATCCTTGAATTCGCCGGTGTATTCTGCCCAGTCGCAAGTACCGAACCAAGGTTCGATGCAGACGAATGGAGCGTGGTTGCCTGGATTCCAGACACCTACGGCTGGAGTCTTGAACTCTACGGTTACGTGTGGCTCGCCCTTCTCGTTGAGCAGGGAAATCTGCTTTACCTGACTCTTGTCGAAGATGTAGGCATCGTCTGCGAATGATTCGTCTGTTACCTCCAGGATACCGTTGTCGGTCTGGACCGTCTCGCGAGCGTTAGGGTCGATGCAGCCTCCGATGGTAGCGAAGAGACGGGTAGGAGCCTCGTTGTCGAGCTTGAGGAATGCCTTCAGCTTCTCTCCCTTCTTGCAGCCTGGTACCTTGAATGCAGGGTGACCGCCAATCTGGAAGTAGATTACCTTGTCGTCGGTATTCTCAACGTGCCAGATAACGTGGAGTTCGTTGCCGGCAAGGCGATAGGAAACGGCGAGGTTGAAGTGGAATGGATAGTTCTCGAAGGTCTCCTCGTTGTCGATGAGGGCGAAGGTAAGACGGTCGCCGGTCTTGCCAACGAGCTTGAAATCTACGAGTTTGCCAAAGCCGTGACGTGGCAGGGAGTATTCCTTGTCGCCGATGCGGTAAACGCCCTTCCACAATCCGCCTACGATAGGGAAGAGGAGAGGAGACTGTCCGCCCCAGAATTCCTTGTCGCCATCCCAGAGATATTCGTTACCATCAGCATCCTTGATGCTCTTGAGTTCTGCTCCGTGCGCTGAAATTTCAACGGTGAGCTGATCGTTTTTAATTTGTTCCATAGTTACAAATGTTTATTGTTTAGTATCATATTGATTTCTGCTTTGCTACATAATCTTTGCAAAGATACGATTTATTTTGATAAAGAGCAAGAATCGGGCTGATTTTCTCAAAGATGGCAAGAGATTTATACGATTTTGTTAGTTTCTCTCGAAAAAATACAGTACTTTTGCAGCTCGAAATAAATTCTCAGAATAGATTCTCGATATTGATTCTCAGAATAGATTCTCGAAAGAAATGATATTATATAATAAGGTATAAGAAAAAACTTAGTAAAATAAAAAAAGCATTTTTAGTTCAATGACAAGCAGTAATAAAGTTAAGGGCTTTGCGGCGGGTGTTGTAGCCGCCGTGTGTTATGGTACCAATCCTTTGGGTACGTTGGAACTTTATGGGGATGGATTCAATTCCAGTTCGGTACTCATCTACCGCTATCTCCTGGCTGTGGCGATGTTTGCCGTGGTGATGCTGTTCCGCAAGGAGAGTTTCAAGGTAAAGTGGGGACACTTGATCCGACTCGCTACGCTGGGTTGCATGTTCTCTCTTTCTTCTGCCACGCTCTATGTGAGTTTCCACTACATGGCGGCAGGTATTGCCAGTACCATCCTCTTCGTCTATCCGATTATGACGGCGATTCTGATGACGGTATTCTTCCATGAGAAGGTGACGTGGTCCACCACCCTGGCTATCCTCCTGGCTGTATCGGGTGTGGGCTTGCTTTATCAGGGCGATGGAAACGATAAGTTGAGCACGGCTGGTTTTGCGCTGGTGATGTGTTCTTCCCTGCTCTATGCGCTCTATATCATCTCCGTGAACCAATGGAAGAATCCGGGAATGTCGAACATCAAGTTCACCTTTTACATCCTGTTGTTCGGACTCATCACGATGTTCGTCTATTCGTTTATCGCAGGCGAGAAGATTCAGATGCTGCAGACTCCTATGCATTGGCTCTATGCTGTCCAGCTGGCGTTGTTGCCAACGGTACTGTCGCTCTTCTTCATGACGATTTCCATCAATCTCATCGGCAGTACTCCTGCTGCCATCATGGGAGCGTTGGAGCCTGTAACGGCAGTTATCATCGGCGTCTGTATCTTCGGCGAGAGTTTCTCCTTCCAGCTTGCCATCGGCATCCTTGCTATCCTGGCTGGTGTCACGATTATTATTGCCAGGAAGAAGTAACCTTTTCTTTTGGGATGAATTATAAAAATATGAGTATAAAAATCAAGGCTGTCTCCGCAATCAAGTCGGAGACAGCCTTTTTTAGATTGAATTATAATCTTACCCTTTATTCTTCTTATTTTATTTTCTTTATCAGAATCATCTTTTTCTTTATCTCAGAATATCCTTCAGCGCAAAATTGGCGAGGATGCTGGTGCTCTGGCTCAGCATGCGGATGAACTCCTGCGCCGAGTTCTTCATGTACGCATCCTTCAGAATGTGGATGCAGCCATCCATCTCGTTGTCGGCAGCATCTATCGGAATTGCTCTCATGCCTTTCTCCAGGATTGTGGTGGATTCAGAAAGTACCGTTACCAGATTGCTGCGATGCAAGAGGTCGAAGATGATGTTCACATTATTCACCTCTACCATGATCTTGAAGTCGAGATCCTTGCCCTCTATCAGGTAATCGAAGGCGTTGCGAGCCTGCAGCCCCTTGCATGGAAGGATGAGGTCGTAGCGCTCCAGCTCAGAGAGCTTCACCGATGAGAGACGCGCCAGGGGATGATTCTCGTTCACAATCGCCGCCAGGCGGTTGCTGAAGATGGCTCTACTGTCTATCGCCTTGTCTGTCTTGATTGGCTTGAAGGCAAGCACAAGGTCGAGCTCACGCTTCTTCAAGCCATCCATCAGCTCCTGCATCGAACGGTACTGGATGTTCAGCTTCACGTGAGGATAAGCATGGAGGAAGGCGATGAGCGTTTCTGCCATGATGTTGCTGAAGGAGTAGGTGACGCCGATGTTCAGTTCGCCGGTGAGCATCTCCTTCAGGTCGTTCATGTGGTCAACGCATGCCATGGTGCAGTTTACGGCATTCTGGGCATAGGGAAGAAGCTCCTTTCCTGCCTCGGTGAGATAAACCTCGTGCGAGTTACGTTCGAAGAGCGGCAAGCCTATTTCCTGTTCCAGATGCGAAATCTGCTGCGAGAGGGTACTCTGCGTGATGTAGAGCTTGCGCGATGCCTCCGAGAAATTGAGCGTCTCGGCTACCTTCAGAAAATATTTGAGTTGTCGTATTTCCATTTTCCTTTTTTCACTAGTCTTATAATTACGCGTGCAAAGATAAAACTTTTATTTTAATTAGCCCTGCTTTCGGGCAAAATAATCAGATAAATCCTGTAATCTGTGAGAGATGAAAAACAATCTTACTTGATTTCCACTTCGTGCAGATCCACGAATTCGCCATTCTTCTTCTTTCTCTCCACCAGCATGTTGAGCAGCTTGCGCTTGCGGTTGTCGGCGATGAAGCGGCGGAAGAATACATTAGGAATGGCTACACCCAGGGCGATGCAGATGATGGCGAGCGAAGCCTTGATCAGGTTGTTCATTCCCACGGTTACCTCGCCTACCACGCCGTGCATGTCGATGAAGGCAAACAGGGCACGATACATCAAGACTCCAGGTACCATCGGGATGACACTAGGAATGGTGATGCATTGGTGAGGGGTGTGGAACCAGTGGCGTGCCTTGATTACGATGATGCTGATGAGCGCAGAACCGGCAAGCGAACCGATGCTCAAGCCCATGTCGAGACCGATGTTGCCATTGGATGGACCCAGGTTGACGAAGTTGCGGAAGCAAACGGCGATGATACCGCCCACAGCCACAGCTGGCAACAGGCGTCTTGGAATGCTGAAGATGGTAGAGAAGCCCATGGCTGATACGGCTGCCGCGATGGCGAACTCCCAGTATTCGTGGTGAGGAGTCATGGTGAGATCCTTCACGAAGTTGTCGATGTGGCAAACCTGGATGGCGAAGGCAATACCGAATGCCATGGCAAAGAGCATCAGCAGGGTGTTCAGGGCACGAACCATTCCCAACTCGATGTAGCCGTCGAGCATGTCGCTCACGAAGTTGATCAGTGGAACTCCCGGCACGATGAAGAGGGCGCACGCCATCAATGGGTGCCAAGGGGTAGCCGAATGCATGAAGCCCGGAAGGGCGGCTGCGATGGCTGGATTGAGCGAAAGGAAGGAGGTGAGCCACGCTATCAGCGTTGCCACGAATGCCGCAATACCGATGGCTACATAGTTGTTGCAGCCCTTGGTAGGCAGGAACATTCTCAGGCGGAAGCCCAGGATGGCTGCCAGGGAACAGAAGAAGAATGCTGGCCAGTCGCAACCGAACTGGATGCAGAATCCGCCGCAGGCAAATCCGCCGCCGATGGCTACCTGCCAAGGGGTGAAGCTGCGTGGAGTGGCCTTGATATCGTTGAGTGCCTGCTCATACTGTTCGAGCGAATAGTTTTCCTTGATGGCTTGCCAGGTGAGCTTGCTTACCTGCGAAATGGAGGTAAGGTTGATGCCGTGCTTTTCGCAACGCTGGAATTTGGAGAAGGAATGCTCCTCGTCGCTGTAGTTCACCATCAGCACATTCCAGTTGATGTAAAGGTGCATGTAGCGTTCGTCGAGACCGAGGAACGCTGCAGCACGCTTCATCGTACGCATAATGCGCGAGGTGTCGGCAGCACTCTCCATGAGAATGCTGCCTGTACGTAATAATAAGTCGAGTTTCCTTCTGAGTTCAGTTTCTGCGATTTCCTTGCAGGTGTTCTTGCTGTTGTCTGCGCAATCGCAGATTTTCATGTTTTTTTCTGTCATATATTTATCCGAATACGAAAATGATGATCTGAATGGTTACGATTCTGAGGAACATGGCGAAAGGATAAACATTCGCATAGCCTACAGATGGTGCATCTGCTGATGTCTGCTCACGTACGTAAGCCAGGGCAGATGGATTGGTGTTGGCGCCTGCCAGCACTCCGAGCAATGTATAATAGTTGATGTGGAACACGTATCTTCCGATGATGCCGCCCACGATGATTGGAATCATGGTGATGGCGATGCCATAGAGAATCCAGGTCATTCCGCTTTCTGATGCCACGGTCTGGATAAACTGTTCGCCGGTGCCCAGTCCCACGCAAGCCAGGAAGATGCAGATACCGATTTCACGGAGCATCAGGTTGGCTGAGATGGTGTTGTAGGTCACGAGGTTGTACTTCGGACCGAAATAACCTATCAGGATGGCAACTACCAGAGGGCCGCCGGTCAAACCGAGACGCAGGTTCTCGTTGATGCCTGGGATGAAGAATGGAATGTTTGCCACGATGCAACCCAGCATGATGCCCAGGAAGATAGGAATCAGGTTAGGGTAGTTGAGGCGCTTCATCTGGTTACCCAAAACTTTCTCGGTATGGGCGATGGCAAGCTCGGTACCTACCACGGTAACACGGTCGCCCAGCTGCAGCTTCAGCTGTGGAGTGGCAATCAAGTCCACACCATTGCGGTTAACACGGGTGATGTTGGCGCCGAGGCTTGAACGGATCTGAAGCTGGCTGATGCTCTTGCCGTTGATGCCTGGCTTGGTGATGCGGATGCGGCGGGTAATCAAGTCCTCGCCAAACTTCTCCTCGCTCACCTGCACCTTCTCGCCGAGCAGGGCGATGACTGGCTCTTCTACGGTAGGGTTGGCTACAATCTGCAGGATGTCGCCCTCGTTAATCTGGGTCTGTCCGTTTACCACCTCATCGTGCTTGTCGCTATCTTTGCGGATAATCTTTGAAACCATGAAGTCGCGCTTCAGAATTTCTCTCATCTGCTTGATGGTGTCGCCGAATACCATCTGGTTGGTCACCTTTACAGAGAAGGTGTTCAGGGTCATCGCCTCCAGGTGTCCCATACCGCGCTTGGCTTCAGCTTCCTCTTCGCTCTTGTTGATGCGCAGCGCATACCTTAATATAATAAAGGAGAGGATGACGCCGAGCACACCCATAGGGTAGGCGATGGCGTAGCCGGCTGCGATAGAAGGGGCGTCGATGTGGCGCAGGTCGCTGAATGCCTGCTGGGCAGCACCGAGTCCCGGGGTGTTGGTAACGGCACCCGAGAGGATACCTGCCATAGAGGTGATGGATGTTCCCGAGAACGAGAAGATGGCAAGGGTGGTGACGATACTCAGCGCTACTACGATGATGCTGAGCAGGTTGAGGCTCTTGCCGCCATTCTTGAACGAAGCGAAGAAACCAGGTCCTACCTCCAGACCGATGGAATAGACGAAGAGAATCAATCCAAACTCCTTGAGGAAGTGGAGCAGATGCTCATCGAGATTGAGAGAGAAGTGACCGAAGATGAGGCCGATGAAAAGAATCCATGCCAATCCGAGAGAAACTCCCTTTACTCTCAATTTTCCTAAACTCAAACCCAAGGTGATGACCAACGCCAAGATCATCACGGAGTGGGCTACTCCGCCTCCCCATAGGTCAGGGAAGCCATAAAACAGATTTTTTAAGATATCCATGTTCTTATATTAAACTATGTTATTGATTTTTACTATAACCGCATTTCTCTGATTTTCGATTGCAAAGGTATGGATAAAATCGAAAGCAAAAAAGAATTGGCGTTGGAATGAGTCGATTTCTGCTATTGAAAATTTCGATAGAAGAAGGAGCAGACAACGGGGAGAATGTAGCGCAAGAGAAAACATTTAGGCGAAATATGAGATTTTTCGACATAAGATGGCGGATTTTCGCAGAATTTGTTGTAACTTTGCCTTCAGAATTGAATAATAGCGAATAGACAATGGATAATAACAATAAGATGATAACGGATACTCCGAGAGAGAAGGAACTGGAGACTAGAGACGAGCTCTTCCTTGCCGAGGTAAAGGACAAGCGAGTGGCCGTGCTGCTTTCGGGCGGCGTGGATAGTTCGGTAGTGGTATGGGAGTTTGCCCGACTGGGCCTGCACCCTGACTGCTTCTATATCAAGATAGGACCGGAAGAAAAGGAGGAATGGGACTGCTCTTCAGAGGAAGACCTGGAGATGGCTACTGCCGTGGCACGCAAGTATGGCTGCAAGCTGCAGGTAATTGACTGCCATCAGGAATACTGGAACGAGGTGACTCGCTACACCATGGATAAGGTGAAGGCTGGATTCACCCCGAACCCTGATGTGATGTGCAACCGACTCATCAAGTTTGGTGCCTTCGATGAGAAGATGGGCCACAACTACGACCTCATCGCCACAGGTCATTATGCGCAGACCGAAACGGATGAAAACGGCGACAAATGGCTCGTTACGAGTCCTGACCCCGTAAAGGATCAGACCGATTTTCTGGCTCAGATAGAGAGTTGGCAATTACGAAAAGCGATTTTCCCTATCGGTCATCATATCAAAAATGAAATTCGTGAGATAGCCGAAGAGGAACATCTCATTAATGCCAAGCGCAAGGATAGTCAAGGAATTTGCTTCCTGGGACAGATCAACTATAACGATTACATCCGCCGATACCTGGGCGAGAACCCGGGCGACGTGATAGAGATGGAGACGGGCAAGCGAATCGGCACCCACAAGGGCTTGTGGTTCCATACCATCGGCCAGCGCAAGGGACTGGGCTTCGGCGGCGGACCTTGGTTCGTAATCAAGAAGGATGTGGAGAAGAACATTCTCTACGTGAGTCACGGCTACGACCCTCAGACGGCGTACAAGAAGGATTTCCCGCTTCAGGATTTCCATTTCCTCACCCGCGAGGTGTCGATGCAGAAGGTAACGTTCAAGATTCGCCATACGCCGGAGTATCATCCAGCCACTATCGAAAAACTCGAAGATGGCCGCTGGATGATACATTCAGAAGAGGCGATCCACGGCGTGGCTCCCGGCCAGTTCTGCGTGGTGTATGATGAGAATCATCATCGCTGCTATGGTTCGGGGGAAATTACTGTATAAATATAATAAGGTGGAATTGTTATTCAGCGTAATCCGATGAATAAAATCTATGAAGAAACGAAAAAAGGATGTGTCATGGAGTTATGGCACATCCTCTTTTTTTGTTATCCTTCTACGAGGCTGTTCAGTAATCCCTGGCAGGCATCTTCCAGGAGCGTGATAACCAGCTCAAAGTCGCTGTAGTCGCCATAGTATGGGTCGGGCACGGTGGTGTATTCACGATGGTGGGTCAGAAAATCAGCCATGCGCACCACCTTGTCCTTGTCTGCCTGGCAGGAAGCCATGGAGGTGATGGCGCGGTAGTTCTCGTTGTCCATTACTACGATGGTTTTGAATCTCCCGAAATCGGATTTCTGGAACTGGCGGGCGTGACTGTTGAAATTGTAGCCATGCTCGGCTCCGCATTTTCTCATGCGGCTGTCGGGCAGCTGACCCACGTGCCAGTTTCCTATTCCCGCAGAATCAATTTCAAACTCATCCTGCAACCCTGCTTTTTCTACCAGGCTCTTCATGATGCCCTCGCCGGCAGGCGAACGGCAGATGTTGCCCAGGCAAATGAATAATACCGTATGTTTACCTTTCTTTGTCATTCTTCTGATATTTATTAAATGTTTGTCAATATTTGCAAGTAAACTCCATATGCTCTGAAAGTATGCTCCATCCCTTGCAAGTAAGCTCCACACGCCCTGAAAGGGCAGAAGCTCCTAGCCCAGGGCAACGCCCTGGGTTGTTCGGCGTTATAAACATACGCCCTGTAAGGGCAAAAGCTTTAAAGTGTTGGTAATGAAGCTTTTGCCCTTACAGGGCGCCTTGATGGTTGCTGTTTGTACCCAGGGTGTTGCCCTGGGCTAGGAGCTTCTGCCCTTTCAGGGCGTGTGGGTGAAATCATCCACTTCAGTCCTTTATCGGAAAAATCTTAGTCGATTTCCTCGTCAGCCTCGTAACCGCCCATCTCGCGGATGGCGTTCTTCAGCATGGTGTATTGCTGGTAGAGGTTGTTCACAGCCTCTTCGCCCTTGGTGTAGTCGTGCATTGGCGCCTTGAGGAAGAAGCTCAGGAAGCGCTGGGTGCCGTAACGGCCGGCACGGGCAGCAAGGTCGCTCAGCAGACAGAGGTCGAGCAGCAATGGAGCTGCAAGGATAGAGTCGCGGCAGAGGAAGTTGATCTTGATCTGCATTGGGTAACCCATCCATCCGAAGATGTCGATGTTGTCCCAGCCCTCCTTGTTGTCGTTGCGAGGTGGATAATAGTTGATGCGTACCTTATGATAATACTGGGTGTCCTCGTCGTTGCCGTGGCCATAGAGGTCTGGCTGCTCCTCTGGCTTCAGGATAGTCTCCAGGGTAGAGAGCTTGCTCACCTCCTTGGTGTGGAAGTTGGCTGGCTCATCGAGAACGAGACCGTCGCGGTTGCCCAGGATATTGGTAGAGAACCATCCGTTCAAGCCCAGGCAGCGGGTGCCGATGATAGGAGCGAAACCACTCTTCACGAGGGTCTGACCGGTCTTGAAGTCCTTGCCTGCGATAGGCATCTGGGTCTTCTCAGCGAGTTCCCACATGGCAGGAATGTCAACCGTAGTATTAGGAGCACCCATGATGAAAGGAGCACCCTCGGTAAGGGCAGCGTAGGCATAGCACATGGATGGAGCGATGTGCTGGCGGTCGTCAGCCTTCATCGCAGCCTCGAGAGCTGCCAATGTGCCGTGAATCTCCATGTCCACCGGTACGTAGATTTCTGTAGATGCAGCCCATGCAACAACGATGCGAGAGCAGCCGTTCTTCTCCTTGAAGTCTCGGATGTCCTGGCGCAGCGCCTCTACCATCTCCCAGCGGGTCTTGCAGTCCTTCACGTTGTCGCCGTCCAGGCGCTTGGCGTAGTTCTTGTCGAATGCAGCCTTCATCGGAACAATCTGTTCCAGCTCCTCGCGCACAGGGTTGATGTCCTTCTCCTTCAAAACCTCGGCATACATGGCAGCCTGATAGGCATTCTGAGGATAGACATCCCAGGTGCCGAATACGATGTCGTTGAGGTTGGCAAGAGAAACGATGTCCTTGTAGTGCAGATACTTCTTGTCTGCGCCCTTGCCCACACGAATCTTGTCGTACTGAGTCATTGAGCCTACTGGCTTGGTAAGTCCCTTGCGGGCCATCAGCACACCTGTCATGAATGTAGTAGATACTGCACCACAACCTACAACCATAATACCCAGCTTGCCATCAGCTGGTTTAACATTGTTCTGTTCCATTTCTAATGAATTATTAAGTCTTCTTTTTATTTGATTGATTGATTTGAGGGCAAAGGTACTGAAAACTGATGAATAAAGTGTAGTTTCCTCCTATAATCTGCTATAAATTTAGAAAAATTAGCATTACGGAGGTCAAAAAAGCGAGAAAAAGTAAGTATCTTTGCATCATATTTAAAAAAATCAAAGTTTTTTATAGCATGACAATAACGCTTATTATCTTGATCATTACGGTTGCCATGTTTATTTGGGGCAAGGTGAGAGCCGACATCGTGGCGCTCACAGCCCTGGCAGCACTCCTGGTTTTCGGAATTCTTACGCCAGCCGAAGCTCTGGCTGGTTTCTCTTCGCCCATCGTCGTCATGATGATCGGACTCTTCGTGGTGGGTGGAGCCATCATGCAGACCGGTCTCGCCAAGCTGACGGGCAATAAACTGATGGCACTCTCGCGCGGCAACGAAACCATCACCTTCCTGCTTGTGATGCTCGTAACCTCCTTTATCGGAGCCTTCGTGAGCAATACCGGAACGGTGGCCCTCATGATGCCTATCATCATGAGCCTGGCAGCAGGTTCGGGCATGCAGTCGTCGCGCTTCCTCATGCCGCTCGCCTTCGCCGGAAGCCTGGGCGGAATGCTCACACTCATCGGTACACCGCCCAACCTGGTTATCGACGAGGTGCTTACTGAGGCGGGATTCAAGCCGCTCGCCTTCTTCTCCTTCTTCCCCGTGGGCATCATCGTCATCGCCATCGGCATCATCGTGCTCATGCCGCTCAGCAAAATCTTCCTCAGCAGGAAACAGAGCGGAAAGAAGAAAAAAAACAAGTCGCTCGACGACCTGGTGGATGAATACCGCCTGCTCGACAATCTGCATCGCTACATCGTGCCGGGCAGGCGTTCTGCCGCTGCCGCCAAGGATGAAAACGGCGAGCCGATGAACATCGTGGGAAAGACCCTGAAGGAACTCTGTATCCAGAAGAAATACGGAGTGAGTATCATCGAGATTAGAAACGAGAAGAAATCGAGACTCGGACTGGTGCAGGACGTAAACCAGAACATGGCGAAGAGCAGCAGTACCATTCAGGAGCACGACATACTATATATAATAGGTGACGAGCAGAAGATGCAGCGCTTTGCCCAGGATTACGGACTGAGGAGGATGAAGGACGTGAAGATTGATTTCTACGACCTGGGACTGACGGAAATCGTTGTGATGCCTACCTCCAACTTTGCCGGTCTGCGCATTGGCGATGCCAACCTGCGCAAGCGATTCGGCATCAACGTGCTGGGTGTGAAGCGAGGCGGCTCATCATCCTCTTCTTCTGAGGGTGGCAGAGGTGGCAACGAATACATCACGGATAATCTGATAGCCACCAAGCTGCACGTGGGCGATATGCTGCTGGTGCAGGGCGAATGGACCAACCTGGCGCATCTTACTGCCGACACCACCAACTGGGTGGTCTTGGATCAGCCGGAGAAGGCTGCCGATAAGGTTCTGCTGGATTACAAGGCGCCTGTGGCTGCTGCCATCATGCTGCTGATGATAGCCATGATGGTGTTCGATTTCATCCCGGTGGCTCCGGTTACGACGGTCATCATCGCTGGACTGCTCACCGTCTTTGCCGGATGTTTCCGCAACGTGGAGGCTGCCTACAAGACCATCAACTGGGAGAGCATCGTGCTGATAGCTGCCATGATGCCGATGTCAACGGCGCTGGAGAAAACGGGTGCTTCGGCATTGGTATCTCAGGGGCTGGTGGATAGCCTGGGCTCGATGGGCCCTACGGCTCTGCTGGCGGGCATCTACTTCACTACTTCGCTGATGACGATGTTTATCAGCAATACCGCCACGGCGGTTCTCATGGCGCCTATTGCCCTGGTGGCAGCCCATCAGGTGGGGGTGAGTCCATACTCCTTCCTCTTTGCGGTGACCCTGGGAGCCAGCATGTGCTTCGCCTCTCCGTTCTCCACTCCGCCTAATGCGCTGGTGATGAAGGCGGGTGGCTACACGTTTATGGATTATGTAAAGGTAGGTTTGCCGTTGCAGATCATCATCGGCGTGGTGATGACCTTCGTCCTGCCGCTGCTGTTTCCTTATTAAGGATAAAAATCCCCAATCCGGGGCTCGCAATGGAGCCTTGGAATTGGGGATTCTGCGTATAAAGACTTAACAGAAAATAGAGAGTGGAATGGGAAAATGAGATTTGTAATCCTAAGATGTACGGTTACATATCTACAAAATCTCCACCGCCTTCAGAGCCGGTATCGCCGGTATCGGTCTTGCCGCCCTCTGTATTACCGCCTTGGGTATTACCTCCCTCGGTATTTCCAGGCTGTGAACCGCCGCCAGGGGTATCGCCGTTTCCGGTGCCGCCAGGGTTAGTGCCGCCGCCGTTTGGATCCTTGTCAGGGTCTTCCACGTCACCGCTGTCGCCCGAGGTAACGTTCTTCACCACCTTACCATTGCGGTCGATGCAGGTAATCTGGATAGGAGTTCTCTGCAGCTCATCCTTGATATCCACGTTCGGAGTGAAGATTACTCGACGGGCGGTGATGAGGCTGCCTGCCACCTCACCCACGGTAGCCACACTCTTGGCGCGCACGCCGAATCGCATGGTTCCCAGACCTGGGATAGCTACGGAGTGGCCTTCGGTTGACCACGCCTTGATTACCTCGCCGGCAGCATCCCAGCATGCCTGCATCACGCCGCGGCTCACGCCACTTCTCAGAGCAGCCTCCTTAATCACCTTGCTCTCCGGGAGCTTGCTGTAAAGCTCGGTACTGAGCACGAAACGATACTTACCTTTCAACTCACCCACCTGGATGAGGGTTTCCTTTGCTTTCAAATTGATAGACATAATTACTTGAAATTTAAATTGTTAATACTCTGTAAACTATAAACTCTAAACTTTTAACTCTAACTCTAAGCTGACTATCGTATGGTGATAGTAGGCACGAAGTGCGAAGAGTCGGCCCTTGTCGAGATATTGTTCTCCTGCTGCTGCCGCTGGTTCTTCCCGATCACGAGTCCCGCGGTACACGAGCTGGTGAGGAAGGTGACGATGGCAGAGCATACGGCCACGATGAGATACTTGATGAATGCTTTCATATTTGGGTTCATACGCTTCTCTTGCCCCCTATTTACTTTCCGTCTTCTTTTTTGAAAGAAGAAAGAGAAGGACTCGTATCAGGGCTTGGAGTCGAGGTTGATAACTTGATGCATTCGGGATTATCTTATCCGGAATATCTCCCAGATGCCTTTTTTCATTTTTCCAACTGGAGAAATATTTTTCTCCAACTAGGAAAGTGATTTTTAGCGCTTTCTGAATCACGATGCAAAGATACAAAAACAGCCACCATCAGTTGTGCGATGGTGGCTGATGCCGTGCGATGGCGGCACATTTTACTCTAAACATTAAACATTATCCCGGTTCCCCCAGATACTCCACGATGGCCTTCACCTGTTTGGGCGAGAAGGCCTTGCTGGTCTTGCGGTACCCCATATCCAGGAGTTCATTCCATAGCGGGGTGCAGAGATGAATCCAAGCCATCAGATGGTTGACGGCTGTGCGTGGATAACTCTCGGGAAAGTACATCAGGGCAAGTTCCTTCTTGGTGTACGTACGAATGATAAATTCTTCCATATTCATCTTGTTTTAAAAATTGATAAACTCGGTTTTCTCTTTCAGATAATACTCGCTGAAATCCTTGCATCCTGGGGGCAGTTGGTGGTGTACCAGCGAGGGCAGAATCTCCTTGAGTTGCAGGAAGAGGCTTTCGCCCGGAGCATCCCTGTCGGGAAACATGTGCCATTCTATCTTGAGCTGCGAGCCGATTTCCGCCAGCCATTTCTTATCTTCCGGCTTCAATAGCGTGGCAGAAGGAATGGCAATCGCCTTGTGCCCGGCAGATAGCATTGCCCAGCAGTCGCTGCATCCCTCGGTGATGAAGAGCTGTTCGCCCGGCGCCATCCCCTTCACGATAGGCAGATTGTAGATGGAGCATTTTGCACCATAGGGAAAGCGGAATCGGGGAGTTGATTCCCCTTTCTTGTAATCCAGGTTCCTGTTCTGAATCCCAATCAGCTTCCCCTCCGTGCTGAAGTATGGAATCTGCAGCCAGTTCACGCCCTTCTTATCCGTCCAGGAAGTCAATCTGCACCATGCAGCCACTCTCTCATCAATCTTCCTCTCCTCGAAGAGAAAACTTCTGGCCGTCAGGTTGAGCCAGGGATGCTCGAAGAATCTCGCATACCTGCTCGCATCAAAGGAGGAGGATTTTTCCGAAGAAGAACCACCCGAATTATCTTCCGGGGAAGAACCATCGGATGAAGAGTCTCCGGGGGAAGAAGATGATGAAGAAGCTTCTCTCTTCCTATCCTCCTCCAGTTGAACCTGAGGTTCCTCTGCGAGCCATCGGCAAGCCGACAGAAAATCCTTCCCCAGGTATTTCATCACCAGGTCGATGGTGCCTAAGGAATTCCCCATACAGACATAGCATCTGCAGCTGTTCTTTGCTTTATTGAACGAGAGGCTGGCGTGGTGGTCGTCATGAAAGGGGCAGAGCGCCTTGTGGTGCTCCACCTTTATCCCCATTTCTTTCGCGACCTTCTCTATCGGAAGGTCGCGCAGCTTCTGAATCTCATATTTCTCCATAAAAACTAAATCTAAATTCATCCATATTCAAATCATCATTTCATCTCACTCTTAACCTTGGCATCCGGCGACCCCGTAAGATACTCCTGCGTCTTCGTGTAAAGCCCCGTCTGGTTGCTGTAGGTGATGAATTTGCGGTTCTTCCATACGTAGAGCTGGTGCTTGGTGCCCTCTTTGCTCTTTCCTAGGCTCAGGCGTAGTGCTTCCAGCTGCTGTTCGTTGAAGGAATGCTCAAGGCTGTCGAGCATGTTCTTAGGACCACTTCTCTGCACCTCTTCTTCCTGAGCATCGTATCCCTTGAACATGTCTCCAAACACCTTCACCTTCGACCACAGGTCGTAATAGCAGAACCATACTACGAATTCGCCGATGGAGCGTGTCCATGTCTGGTCGTTCAGAATCCAGAGCACAGCCCCCTTCTTCCATGCCGAGAAAATGCTGCGGTGGGAAAGCTCCCAAAGGGTATCGTCGTCGGCAAGGTCGGCAAGCCTTGCCATTTCTTCTGCCAGCTGGTCGGCCACCTTGTTGAGCTGTTTCACCACGAAGGTACCCTTGCAGTTGTCCAGGCGTAGCAGATAGCTGTCTAGCTTTTTCAGGAAATCCTCATCATACGAACCCTGTCGTGGAATTCTGCCGCTGCGCTCGCCACGAGCCTTGTAGGCAAAGGGGATGCGCCCGAAGAAACCATTGGTGATGTCTTTCTTATAGAACTGTCGGGCTGCTTCCGGAGTAGAAGTAAAGGTAAGGTTTACCCGGAGCACGGGATTGCCCGTTACGCCATCAGCCGTGGCGCGCAAGGCACCTGCTCTCTGGCAGTCGTAGATGTTTCTCACCATCTGGCTCACCTGCTTGTGGCCGCCGCAGATTCTATCCGCCATCTCCACCTCGGGCAGGTTGAGGTATTGTGTTCTCTCGCCCAGCTTCTCGCATGCCATGGCATTCTGTATGAAGGCGGGATTGGTAACATCGGCAGGTGGAAACCAGAAACTCACGTCAGGGCGTTCGGGCTTTTCCTTGTTGGCACCCTTGGTTTTCATCTGTCGCTGCCAATCCACGAGTTTCTTGAACTCAGTCTCATCATGTTTGCGGAAATTACGCATGATAGCCTCTACTAGATGTCCCAATTGCGCCTTTCCGATACCCGAAGGGCCTATCAAATGCCCCATCTGACCACACATTTCATAGAATTTGTTGTCGGAATACATAAATCTTACGTCCGTGAGATGGGCTGCCAAAGCCGGAATTGCCATCGGAATGAGCACTTCTCGCATATCTTTTGATGCCTGCGAGATGGCGAATTTCACGAATTCCGTGCCTTTGCTGGGTTTGGGCATCGCTGGAGCGGTGCTGCTGAAAATGTTATAACTCATTGCTTTCTAGAGAATTAAATTAAAATATTACTTGTCGTTGGCTTGTCGAAAATCTCAGTCTCAGTCTCTCAGTTGTTTTAAATGTGGTATCCGCTCCTTTATATTATATATATAACTAATTAAATATCAATAAGTTATAAACGCTTAAAAAGCGGGTAGAGGGTTGGATTGTGACATTTTTCCTAACTGAGACTGAGATTTGAGAGATTTCCTATTTCATATTTATAGGCTGCCCTTTCTCCTGGCCGCTGATAACCCAGAGCTCCTTGGCAGCCTGAAGGCAGAAGTCCTGGAAGGTGAATTTCTCCGTGAACTGCGGACGGTTGAAGGTAGGGTAGAGTGTTCCGTCTTTTTTGCGGTTCACGTTGATGTATGTACCTTCATACACGTGCGGATTTCTCTGTACCACCTTATCCTTCTTCTTCTCGGAGTCGTTCTGCACGAATGTGAAGTGGTCTTCGCCGTCGTGCGTGATGGCTCCATCCAGATACTCGCCGATGCCCAGGCGTCCTGGCTTGCGGGTTATCAACTTGAGGTCGATGCCCAACTCTGTGTTGGGGTAGAAGCCTTTTACTAACTTATTAGAACTTTCGTTCATATTGGCATTTAATACTGCATTCATTTTTATTAAGCGTATTAAATAAGCCTCTCTGGTACAATGACATTCGAAGAGGTTTCCCTGTCATTTTTTCTAGTACCATCATTCCCCACTTTGTGATTTGCAACTCACTTTGCGGGTAGTCATTTTGTTTTCAAATGACGATGCAAAGATAGGCAAAAAGGAAATGCTCATGGCCGAAAAAGTCTTCTTTCGTCAGACTGAGGAATGAAAAGGAATGAAAAGGAATGAAAAAGGAAAGAATCGAGGAAAATAGGGGGATGAACTCTGACGAATTTGTGTTTTTCAGTTTTTATAGAAGAAAAAATCGTTTTTCCGCTCAGATTTTCTATCTTATCGAGGAAAATGAGCGGAAAAACGAGGAATTTGTGCGGAAAATCGGGAGAATTTTGCGGAAATATGTGGAATATATTCGGCTACAACAATCAAAAAGAAAGATTATTGGTTCATCGCATTGTTTATTGCCTTGTTCCAATTGTCTTTCTTAGTCTTATACAATTCATGTTCATTCAGAATCTTCCACAGAGAACTTTTGAAAGATTTATCATAGTTGGAAATCTTTTTTTCACGAATGTATTTTGCAGTAATCCTGGCTATTGCAGGATCAGAACTGGTGGCTTTTACCTCTTTTATATAGGCGATGATATGAGCCAGTTGGTCTTCGTCCGTATAGAAAAGTGGTTCCAAGTCTTGGATGAGTTTTCTGTTCATACCCTCATACTTAATGGTTTCTTCAATCAGTTGCGACAACCATTTGTCGGGGTTATCTATATAGCCCAGTATATAGGCTTTGATTTCTTCGTGCTGATGTTCAGGAAGTTTTGAATTAATATCTTCGAGGATCTGACGATAATTAATATCATGTGATCTAAGGCTCCCTGTCAGACGATGTGCCCAATGGTCGTAGTAGTCTTTTTTGTCATAACATAGG
This sequence comes from Prevotella sp. TF12-30, assembly GCF_003436715.1. Lineage (NCBI taxonomy): Bacteria > Pseudomonadati > Bacteroidota > Bacteroidia > Bacteroidales > Prevotellaceae > Prevotella > Prevotella sp. TF12-30. The sequence continues at coordinate 83,656 of NZ_QSQJ01000002.1, forward strand.
AAAAGCAGGTAGGCTACCCATGTTATACTGACACTTGTGGCCATTTTTGCATCGTCATTATTTTCGCTAGAGTCGTATTCACGCAGGCGACAGAAAAGATTGTCGAAAGCGTTGCCGAAGTCATAATCGATGGATTCTTCCCTAATGTCGTCTATCATAGAAATTACCTCAACGAAAATTTCGGTTGTAGAGAACCGCATGGTATTCATGCGGCTCTCATATTGTTTGCAGCTCTTGTCTATCACTTTTAGGATGATATGATTCTTGAAAGACCTACTGACGAGGTCTTGTGAGTTTTTGGGGAGGCGTTGTTGCATCTTCAGTTTTCTTAATGTCATTTATACTGTTCTTAAGCCATTCCTCCAGAGTTGAAACATCTTCGGTTGCACTTATGGAAGAACCTATCTGGAAATTCTCTATAGCTTTCTCTGGGAGGAAGTACATAGGCACAACTTCTTCGTTGAGGCAGATGATGCCGCTTTTGCTCAACTTCACCTTTATCTCACACTCGTTGTTCTCTATAAACTTGTTGATATAGAACATTTTATCGATAATGTTTTTAACGCTCTGCTCGCTTGCCTCTTTGCCATATTTGTATCCGGCAAACACCTCTTTGGCTTCGTTCTCCATTCCTTCTTCAATAAAACCATTGATATTGCTGTTGCGGGTGTAATCAGAATAGTTGGTTTTATCTTTGTCACGCTTGGCAGTCAGGCAAACCTGGGTTACATAGTCATTGTTCTCTCTGCATTTTCTTTTTACCACATCCCATGCCATTGCTTGCATATAGATCTCCTCAAAGTTGACAGTATAGCCAAATGTCTTTATCATGCGATCGATGTTCTGCTTCAGAATCTTGGTAATCTTGTCCATTTTTCCATAGAATGCACCCGCTTTCTTCTCTATGGCCACATACTGCATTCCTGGCTGATTGAAGAAGATGATATGGCAAAAAGGATATGATGTTTCTGTCGTTTCTTCATAGTCATCTACGGCATTGGTTGTGGTACCTGTTGGCAAGGTTCTTTTCAGATCTTTGTCATCGTTGAGTCTAAACACGATAATATCTTTGCGCACGGCAAAGGTATCATTTCGCAAGCTGACATCAGCTTTACCTTTCTTCATGTACATAGTTAACTTCTCTCCGGCATGGAAAAGACCAGTAAAACGCTTTCTGATCTCTTCTATAGCTACTCTCTTATCAGGTATAGTATCAGGATCTTCCTGGAAGCTATATCTACAAAAAATGAATTTCTGTTGCTTCATTGTTATTGTTTTAATTTAGCAAGGGTAAACGATGCTTTACTGATACAAAGGTACAATAAATACCTGAGTTGACAAAATATTATTGTAAGAAAATAAGAAATGGATATAAAAAAGTGAGATATTTATTATATTTGAGTATAAAAATGAAAATAAATCCCATTTCATTTTGTCTTTTGCCAGTTTCTTTGTACCTTTGCGCATGGATTCGGCAGAAGCCGTTTCCAGACATTTTAGTAAAAACAAAGCATTGACTATTATTGTGGTCTTCCGGAAAAAGCGTAGGAAACTTTCTTTCTGAATATACGACCGCACCAATAATGGTTGGCTTCATCTGTGGTAAGCATAGGTGAGCCTCTCGTCAAATATGTAGAGTCAATGTTCATGCCCGATATAGGGTGTGAGCATTCTTATATTTGACGGTGGTTCAGATATTTCCTACGCTTGCCACGGAAGACCTTAAGAATTGTTCACACCCTTCTTTTGTGTCTCTTGGTGAGTAGCCTGATGATAGTTGGATGCAGCTATTAATAACTATCAGAATATGGCAGACAATATTGATGAACTACATTGGAAAATTAAAGAATTGGAAGGTGAAGTGGCTTATCTTAATGCTCAGCTGAAGCAAGATAACCGTTTTGGACTTCATTGGATAGATGTGCCTGAAGCTTTTGAAGCTGGGGGAGAAAATGCTATTCCGATTCTTGAGGAAGTACCAGAACTTTCCATCACGACAGATGATGGAAAACCTACTCATATACTCATAGAAGGTGATAATTATCACGCTCTTACTTGCCTTAATTATACGCATCAAGGTAAGGTGGATGTGATTTATATTGATCCTCCTTATAATACGGGTAGTGATGGGTTTACGTATAAGGATAAGAGATTTCTTGATAAATATCCTGATGGTACCCAGCTGCCAAAGAATCATCCGTTACGCCATAGTTCTTGGTTGTCGTTTATGGACAAACGAATGAAACTCGCATGCTCTTTATTAAAAGAAGATGGAGTTATCTATATCAGCATAAATGAAGAAGAATATGCAAATTTGAAGTTGCTCTGTGATAGTGTTTTTGGTTATTCTAATTATATTACCACTATTACAATAAAAGTGCGTCATGAGAATAGAATTCTTAAGGGGGATAAACCTATGCACGAAACTACTGAATTGCTTTTGATGTATAGAAAGTCAGACAAGTTTAATATCAGTAAACGTATTGTTGATAATTCTGATCCTAAAGATTATATTTATGAAATTGAGGAGTTGATAGATAATCCGGAAAGAATTATGATGGGAGGTAAGGAAGTGAAAGTCTTTCATCCTGGAGAATATCAGATTGTAGAATGTGAACCAAGTTTTGAACACCTTAAGAAAATAAATATTCGTGGTTCCATAAAAACGGGTAATAGTTCCGGAAGATTTCACATGAGCTACCTCGAAGAAAGAAATAATGATTTTGAGGTAATTTATAAGGTTCCTAATATGGGTGATGATGGAAGGGATGGTAGATATTTCCTTTCTAGAAGCGATAGTTCTCACGCAAACGGATTTTACTTCCAGGGAGCACCTTTACAGAGAAATGACACAAAAGAAATTCCATATCCTAATTTCTTGGATTTTGAACAGGAGTTCAATCTTGTTGGAACAGAAGGTGGCGTTCCTTTTGATGGTGGAAAGAAGCCGATAGCATTTATACAGTATTTGTTGAAAATAGCTAAAGGTAATAATAAAAATCTTGTTGTTCTGGATTTTTTTGCTGGTAGCGGGTCTACTGGGCATGCATTTTTGGATGGAGGCTATACAGGTCAAGTAATCTTAGTTCAAGCGCCAGAAAAGACTTATGAAATCAAAAAAGGCAAGAAGATAGCTAAGAACAATTGTAAGGGCGTTTTTAATGCAGGATTCGAAACTATTACACAGATAACAAGAAAACGTATCGAAAATGCTATTGGCGGATATGTGACTGATAAAAAGATTTCGAAAGTATTATTTGAGGAAGAACTGACTCCTGCATCATTAAAGAAAGTTCCTGATTATCTTGCAAGGATAGACGAAATAAAGCAGGAAAATGAAAAGTTGTATCATTCTTTTAACGTGCATGTTAAAGATGGGGTGCTTATGCTGCAAGGAGAGATTTCGAAAAAGAAAACTTGTCCACCTCTTGGCAATTCTCTCAAGTACTATCGCACTTCTTTCGTAGGAACAAGTACGGCTAATCAGGCAACGGACCATGATAAAACAATCCTAGCCCAAAAAGCGGGATGTCTGCTGGCTTTGGCAGAGAATACGCTTTACGAAAAGAAGAAAACTGATAGCTATCAGATATTCAAGGACAAAAATCATAATGTATGGACGGCAATCTATTTCAAAGAAGATTATCGCCCGAAGTACTTCAACGAATTTGTTCATGAAGTAGAGCAGCTTCAGGGCGTGAAGAATGTTTATATTTTCAGTTGGGGCGACGTAGGATCATTCGAATCCTATTTCGAATATCTTTCTGGGATAAATCTGAAGAGCATTCCTCAGCCTATCCTCGATATTTACAAATCTTTAAATGCTTAAGAAAGTATGGAACAGATACCTTTTCAGATAGAAGCCGTTGATAAACTGGTGGCTAATATAAAGCGATTATGGGGACATAGAGATCGCCAGATTCCTGTTGTTCTGAAAGCTCCTACAGGAAGCGGTAAGACTTATATGACTCAGAAGATGATTTGCGAGATGGCTGAACAGCCAGATTGGGATAGAGAGGTGACTTATGTATGGATTACATTCTCCGACGACCTCGCCATGCAGAGCAAGCATAAGTTTGATGTCTACTTCCCTACGAGTAAGCATGGTCGATTGTTGACGATAGAAGATTTTAGCCTTGGGGCTCTGCAGAAAAACGATGTGCTTTTCATCAACTGGCAAAAACTGGTGAGCGAGAAAGCCGGAAACCGTATATACAGACGACCGGAAAATCCAGATGAGCGACATGAGAGTAGAGTATACTTCGAGGATTTTGTAGAGAATACCCATGCCAACGGTGTGGAAATAGTATTTATAATCGACGAGTGCCATCTGAATGTAACCGAAGCAGCTAATCGTGACGTGATTAGCAAACTCGACCCGAAAATCTGCATTCATGTCTCTGCTACTCCGCCTCCTGAAGTGATGGCAAAAGCTGCAGATTATGACTCGAATGTGGTAATAAAACATGAAGATGTGGTAGCACAAGGGCTGATCAAGGAGAGCATCGTTACCCAGACGAAAGAGGATTTGGATAAATATCAAGGCGAAGATGAAGATCATGTCCTGCTGAAACTTGCTATCGAAAAGCGCAGGGAACTTAAAGCGGAGATTGAGGCCTTCGGCAAAAATGTGAATCCGCTAGTTATCATCCAGTTGCCAAATGATGATGAAACCTTGATAGAACAGGGACAGCCTACCAAGGAAGAGATTACGAAAGAATATCTTATCTCGCAGGGGGTAAAGGCAAACAGAATTGCATCCTGGTTTACTGGTAAGGCTAAGCCTGAGGGGCTGGAACGGAATGATAGCGAATACGAATACCTTCTGTTTAAAACTGCAGCCGGTACAGGTTGGGATTGTCCCCGTGCTCAGGTTCTGGTCATGTTTCGTGATATTAAATCTGAAATTTTCAGTACTCAGACCATCGGTAGAATTCTCCGTGTTCCAATCATGCACGAAGAAGTGTCTAAGGTTTTCCGTAATGGTTATCTTTATACCAACTTCTCGCGCAAAGCTGTAACAGAGGCTGATTATGGCGGAATGGGCAACAAGCCAAAAACGCTTATCTCTTACAACAAAAAGGGGGAAGATTACATAATCGACCCGAATCTGAAGACAGATATGCTGTCGCGTGTAGATTATGGAGATTTGGGTAAATCGGGTGAATTCCAACAATGTTTGTTTGATACATTCAATCGCTATTTCGGCATTACTGATGAGGATGTGTTTGATGATGTTGTAAAAAGAAAACTAGAAACTAAAGGACTCAACTTGAAGGGAAATTTGGCGCATGAGATTGTTTCAGATGTTCAATTCTATGATTACGAAAATATTGGAATCAACCTCAAGGAGGCTAAAGGGGTAGAGCGTGAGTGGAGTAGGAGTGATGTGCAGAAACTCTTTACTTTCACTTTGGTGGAAATCCTACGTTCGCAATCAGATAATGATTGCAAGGTAGGAAACATCGTGCGTTCTGTTCCAACTTTGAAAAGTGCCTTACGCTTGTGGTTCAAGTATTATGCTCTGAAGAATGAAGACGAAGATAAATGGTATCGTATTTTCTTGCATGATGCATTAAACGGTTCAGCTTCAAGTATATTCAGACGCCTTATCACGGAAACGCTTAAGGCATACCATCCTTTGCTCGAAGAACAATTACGTAAGCGCAGAGAGGAAAACCGAAAACGGCAGAGTGTTCCTTTTGTCTTGAAGAAGATGTATTCTTATACAGAAGAACATGATGAGTTGACGGAGCAGAAATGCCTGTTGCATCCTTTCTTCTTGGGGCAAGACTATACTGGCAGAAAAACGGAAGAGAGTTTTTACAAGTATCTTGAGAGCCAGGATGGTATAGAATGGTGGTTTAAGAATGGAGATAGCGGTAAGGACTGGCTTGCCATTCGTTATTTCAGCGAAGAACGCAACGAAGAAGCACTTTTCTATCCCGACTGGATTTTCAAAAAGAAGGATGGTACTATCGGCATCTTTGACACCAAAGGAGGTCAGACGGCTGCATCTAAAGACACGAAAAATAAGGCTGAGGCTTTGCAGAAGCGTCTTTCTATGTTGAACACGTTGGCTGAAGGCAAAATAAATTATGTTGGCGGTATTGTAATAACAGCTAATGGCACATGGTATTATAATAATAATGAAGAATATGCCTATCAGCCTGGTAGTACAGATGGTTGGAAAATGATGCAAGATATGTTTGATGAGGTGAAGAAAAAGAACAGTTCGAATACAGCAATTCTTCATGCCATCTCTCCTTCCGACCGCTTCACCCGTTTTCTCCCTCTGTATTCCATTCAGGCAGCCTGCGGCTACTTCGATGAATATGAGGAACCTGAGGCGGAAGGATGGGTGGATGTATCCTCGTTACCATTCACTCCGAATAGGGAAATGTTCGTGGTTCACGCTAAAGGCAACTCTATGCTGCCGAAAATTAAGGATGGAGACTTATGCGTGTTTGAACGTTATCATGGAGGTTCAAGGGAGGGAGAAATCGTACTCTCGCAGGTAAATGAATATTACGAGGAATATGGCGGAAAATATACCATTAAAAAGTTTCATAGCGAGAAATTCGTGAATGAAGAAGGGGTGGAAGTTCATTCAAAGATAGAACTGCAGCCGCTCAACAAAGATGGCTTCCATACCATAGAAATTCCAGAAGATAATGAAGCCAAGATTGCTACTATCGGCGTTTTGAAATACATTATACGTTAACGATAAAAGGGCAAAAGCATTATCCTATCTATCGGGTAAATGCTTTTGCCTTTTCTCTCTGTACATCTTTTATTTCACTTTATTCTACTTCCTCGCACATCGCCATCTCTGCTCCCCGGTAAATCACAACGAGCTGATGAAGCTTCGTAGTCTTCACAGATTCGCGCACGATGTCGCTATCGGCGTAGCGCCTTATCTGGGCAGAAGCTTCCTCGAAGAGATGATTCAACTGCTCATCGCTGGTGCCCGACTTGCAATATTTCAGTTCCACGATGTAGGAATCTTCCATGTCCTTATAAATGTCGCAAAGGGGCAGCAGGAAGATATCGGCATAACCACCGTCGTTGTCGAGTTCTGAGATAGGACGGTAGAACTTGCATTGGCTCGCCATCGCCAGGGTGAAGCCATGAACGTAAGCCTCGCCCTTCTGCTTGTCACGCTGGGAGGAGAAGCGCTTCAGGCAATCGGCTATGTAGGCAAAGTAGGGCTTGAAGGCGCCTTCATAGGCAAGTTTGCTCTCCAGCTGGGTCTTGTCGTATTGCTCAAAGGTGAGGTCGTTCTCCTTGTAGGTATCCAGCAGATAGGTGTACATCTGGTCGCGCACCACCTCGTTGGGAACCACGAAGCGGGTGTTGCCCTGGTAGGTGCCGTCTATCGTTACCATGCCGAAATAGAAGAGCAGACTCAGGAAATTATCAGGGTCGTTGATGCGCTCGGCAGGGAAATTCTCCATCAGGGTTCCCGTGGTGAATCCCTTGGTCACGATATCCTGTATGATGCTGGCATCGTGGGCAAACTCCTTATCATGGCGGATGAGCATGCGAATCTTGTCGTAGTCGATGCGGATGTTGGTTTCCACCAGCTTCTTCGGAATATCATAATCGTTGCGGATGTAATTATCTACAAAATAGAGCACCATCACGGAGTTGTACATGGTTGTCTTGCCGTACTCTTCTTCTGAGAAGCAATAATTATCATACCATGGCTTCATCACTTCTATCAGCTCATCCACGTTGTGGCGGAATGGCAGCACGCTGGCGTAATAAGCCAGCATTTCACGCACTTCCTCCTCGGTGAATCCCACCATCTCGTTGAACTCCGGAGCCAGGGAATAGTTGGTACCGATGTTGAAACCGCTGGTCAGATCATCCATGGTTACGGGACTTACTCCTGTAACAAAAACTCTGCCCAATGAATCTCCTGCGGCTCCCTTTATTGTGTCGAAGAAATGTCGCAGATATCCCTCGCCGTGAGTCTGTTCGCGATATCGGGTTTCATGTTCCTTGTGGGCAAGAATCTGATTGGTAAAGTGGTCGTATTCGTCGATGAAGAGATAAATCTTTAAGCCTGCTTCAGCACATTTGTCGCATAGAAATCCCAATTGGGCAACGGCATCTTCCTTTTGGTTCATCTCTTCCTTTATGTCCGGTGGCAAAAGGTGGGCGTATCTGCTGCAGAAGGAATTGAACTTGTTGTTGCAATGGGCATCAAGTCCTTTTTTATAATTATCCAATCCTGCTGAAATCATGGCAAAATTCAGGTGAAGGATGAGATAGCTGTTGCGTTCAGGGGTAGGATTCTCTCCGATGTAAAGCTTGCCGAAGAGGCTTTCAAACTTATCCTTCTTGTTGATGTCGTAATAGTTTTCGAGCATGGAGAGGGTAAGGCTCTTGCCGAAACGGCGAGGGCGAATGAAGAAGAAATACATGTTAGATTCTTCTATTTTCTCTATGAATGGGGTCTTGTCAACATAGTAACAATCTCTTTCCATTACATCCTCAAAGTTCTGCATTCCGTAAGGGATGCGCTTGCGATAGATTCGCTTTTGTCTTTCTATTTTTGCCATAATCGAAACCAACTTTTTGTTTTTATGCCGCAAAGTTAAGATTATTATTTGGAATAAGCAAAGTTTTTGGGGCTTTTTCTTGGTGGTTTATCAAAAAATGAGTAGTTTTGCGGACGTGAATCTTCTCTGTAATAAGTGAATCAAATCTTCCTGATGATGAGGAGATCTATTCCTGAAGATGAGGGAATCTATTCCTGATGGGGGAGATTGAGATAAAATAAATATGAATCATAACGAAAATAGCGAAAAGATGAATCAAATTACGATGCTCGGAACGGGAAATGCTACGGTTTCCCAGATTTATAATACCTGTTTTGTGCTCCAGACTTCCAGCACCCTGATGCTGGTGGATGCGGGCGGAGGAAATGGAATCCTCTCACAGTTGAGAAAGGTGAATGTTCTGATTTCTGATATTCATCACCTCTTCGTTACCCATGCGCATACCGACCACGTGCTGGGCGTGATCTGGGTAATCCGAATGGTGGCACAATGTAAGGGTTACGAGGGATTGCTGCATGTGTATGGAAACGACAAGGTGATGAAGGTGATCAAGACCATTATCGATATGATTCTTGCCAAGAAGCAACTGGCGAAGGTGGCTGAAAGGGTGGTGTTCCATCAGCTGGAAGATGGGGAGTGTTTCGAGGTGGGGGATATGAAGCTGGAATGCTTTGATATTCAATCTACTAAGGAGAAGCAGTTCGGATTCCGGGCGGAATTGCCAGGAACTTCAGAAGATAATGTTTCAGAAGATAAGACTGCATCCGATTATGCTTCAGAAGATAAGGCTGCATCCGATAAAGCTGCATCTGATAATCATGCTAAACCTTTGGTTTTGGCGTGTCTGGGCGATGAGCCTTATAACGAGCAGAACCGTTGCTACATAGAGGGGGCGGACTGGATGATGTGCGAGGCGTTCTGCCTCTATGCCGACCGGGATACATTCAAGCCTTACGAGAAATGCCACAGTACGGCGCTTGATGCCGGAAAACTGGCGGAGGAACTGGGGGTGAAGAATCTCATTCTTTATCATACGGAGGAGAAGACTCTTACTACCCGTAAAGAAAATTATACCCGTGAAGCTGCTGAGAACTTCAAGGGTAGAATCTTCGTTCCGGATGATTTGGAAGTGATTGAGCTATAGGATTCTCTGGATTTCCACTTCCCGCTCTCCGAAATCTATCATGGCGTTGAAGAGGCTCACTTTTTCTGCCTTCTTGAGGTCTTCTGGTGTGAGGTCGGCTTCCTCGATGATGCCGGCTTCCAGGAGCTGGGCACACTTGGTTCCCTGGAGCAGGGGATGCTTGGGGGTGAGCCATTTCTTGCCATCAAAAAGGGCGAGATTGGTGAAGGAGGTGTCTGTTATGAGGCCGTTTTTTACGATGATGATTTCATCGCAATCGCCCTTCTGGGCTACCAGGGCGTTGAGCGCACTTCGGTCTGTGCTCTTGTAGGTGTAGTCGATGGAATCATCCTCTACCACCTTGAGGGAATGAATCTCCTTCATCTTGTAGGGGGCATACTCGATGGCTTCCACGCCCTGGACGCCATAAACTACTCGTGCCTTGTAAAGGTTCATTTCTTCTTTGGGAGAAATGAGGGATGAAAGATTTATTTCTTCTGATGCAATGGATGGGAAGAACCTGCTGATGGTTCTCTCCATTCTTGCCTGATGATAGGGCAGGGCCAGGGCCTTGCCGTTCTTGATTTTTATTGTTTCTACAAATTGCTGTTTCATAATTCTCATAATTTTTTGTGTAATCGATTTCCTAATATTCGGAAGATGGATTTTCTTGAATCGGAAGATAGATTTTCTGAATCACTTCTTCGTATTCCTTCCGGCAATCGCTCTTCGAGGTGATACCGCCACCTGCCTTGAAATACAATTCTCGGCTTACTTCAGAATTCTTTCCTTTTTCTGTCTTGGAAGGCGAAGCTTCTTCTTCGACGAATCGAATCATGACGGCGGAATTGAGTTCGCCCTGGTCGTAGATTCCCATGATGCCCGTGTAGAAGCCACGGTCGTAGCCTTCTGCCTCGTGGATGATCTGCATGGTTTTATCCTTCGGGGCGCCCGTGATGGAACCGGCTGGGAGCTGGGCATCGAGGATTTCGCCCAGATGCTGCCGGTAATCTTCGGGCAGGCGACCGCTGATTTCTGAACTGGTTTGCAGGATGTCGCCCTTGTTGGTGTGCAACACGTCGATGTAACGATATTTATCTACTCCTACGTTCTCTGCCACCCGGCTCAGGTCGTTCCTGATTAAATCTACGATGGTGGCGTGTTCTGCCGCCTCTTTCCGGTCTTCCATCAGTTGTTTTTCAGCATCGGGGAGGGATGCATCCAGGGTTCCCTTCATCGGACAGGAGTAGATTCTTCCGTTCTTGATTCTGACGAAGGTTTCGGGCGAAAAGCAGACGAAAGGATTTGAAATCTCTTCGATGTTCTCTTCTTTCGGATAAGTTTTGTTCTGAAATTCTTCTTCCATCTTATCAGCTTTATTCTGCGATTCTTCTTCTTTCTGCTGAGCTTTATCTTCTGTTTGATTTCTCTTTCTTCTGAGCAGCAGTTTATACTTTCCTTTTGCCCGATGGAAAATATCCTCTAATGAGAGATTGCAGCTTACGGGAACCTTGCAGGTGAGATTCGTGAGATAGCTGTTGCCCGCCATGATGTTGTTCTTCACGATGTCGAAACTTCGCTCGTAATCCTCATAAAGGGGTGGGGCTATCTGCCAAGAAATCTTCGCAATCTTTTCCGGATTATTTTTCATCTCATCAGAAGAATTCCCTCTTCCTTCGAAATCGAAGAGGCATTCTTCGGAATTTATATCTGATAGCTGGCGGATGAACGCCTTGTCGCCCTGATAGTTGATGACAAAGAGAAAAGGCTCGTCCTGGCTTGCCAATCGGTTGATTTTATCTATGATTTCCTGTTTCATGTCTGCAAAGATACTGCTTTTCTTTGGATGGGCAAAAGATTGGTGATAAAATATTTCAAGGCTTTGAGTTGCTGGAACACAAAAAATCCCGAGACATAGAGAAATGCCCCGGGATTCCGTTGATAAAAACTATGCAAATTGTTATTCGTATTCTCAATACTTTTGCAAACTTTGTTATTCGTTTCTCAATTCCTTAGCAGCCTCTACCATTCTAATGAGCGAGGCCTTGGTTTCTGCCCAGCCACGGGTCTTCAAACCGCAATCCGGATTCACCCAGAGCTTGCTCTTGTCGATGAATCTTTCCGCTTTTTTCAGCAAATCTACCATCTCCTGAGTCTCTGGTACTCGGGCTGAATGGATGTCGTAGACGCCCGGACCAATCTCGTTAGGATAGTGGAAATCGGCAAAGACAATCAGCAATTCCATCTGCGAACGGGAACACTCGATGGTGATCACGTCAGCATCCATCGCAGCAATATGTTCGATAATATCATTAAACTCAGAATAGCACATGTGGGTGTGAATCTGAGTCTTGTCTTCCACGCCGCTGGCTGAAATCCGGAAGCTTTCTACCGCCCATTTCAGATACTCATCCCATCCTGACTTGCGCAAAGGTAAACCTTCGCGGATGGCTGGCTCGTCTATCTGGATAATCCTGATGTTGTGGCGCTCCAGGTCGCAAACCTCATCACGGATGGCGAGGGCTATCTGCTTGCAGGTGAGAGAACGGGGCTGGTCATTTCTTACAAACGACCATTCGAGGATGGTTACCGGACCGGTGAGCATTCCCTTCATCGGCAACTGGGTGCACGACTGTGCGAAGGTGCTCCAATCCACGGTCATCGCCTGCTTGCGCTCCACGTCGCCATAGATTACTGGTGGTTTCACGCAGCGGGAACCGTAGCTCTGAACCCATCCGTTCTGGGTGAAGGCAAAGCCTGCCAACTGCTCGCCGAAATACTCCACCATGTCGTTGCGCTCAAACTCGCCGTGCACCAGCACATCCAGTCCAATCTCCTCCTGCCATTCTATGCATTTTCGGGTTTCTTCCTTCAGCAGTTGATTGTATTCGGCAGCCGAAATTTCGCCCTTCCTGAACTTGGAACGCCATGAGCGCACCTCTTTGGTCTGAGGAAACGAGCCGATGGTGGTGGTAGGATAGAGCGGAAGATGGAGCTCTGAATGCTGAATCTTCTGGCGCACCTCGAATGCTGAATGGCGCTGCGAATCCTTATCGGTTAAGGCGTCAACCCGGGCTTTCACCTCTGGGTTGTGAATCAGGAAAGAAACCTTTCGGTCGGCAATATCCTTCTGATTTTCAGCGAAGTAAGCCTGGATGCCTGCTGCGTAGTCTTGTTCTGCAGTCTTTTCCTGATGAGAGAATCCCTCTTTAGTCTCACTCCCGGCAAGCGCCTTGATGGCAGCCAGTTCCTCTATCTTCTGTGCCGCAAATGCCATCCATCGCTTGATGCCGGCAGGGAGATTCTGCTCCTTGGTTTCGAGCGCCAGATCGTATGGCACGTGGAGGAACGAGCAGGAACCTGCCACGAAGACTCTATCGGCTCCGAGCTTGCCTTTCGCCTTGTTTACTAGCTCGATCGACTTCTCCAAATCGTTCTTCCAGATGTTGCGGCCGTCCACTACGCCGAGCGAGAGAATCTTGTCTGCAGGCAGGATGTTGAGGATGGAATCCAACTGCTCCGGGCATCTTGCCAGGTCGATGTGGAGGGCTTCCACAGGCAGGTTTACCGCCAAATCTGCGTTATCTTTCAAGCCATCGAAATAGGTGGCTACGATAATCTTGAGGCGGGTGTTCTCTCTGATGTAACCGAACGCCTTCTGGATGGCGTTGCGCTGCTCATCGTCCAGGTCGAGGGCGAGATAAGGCTCGTCTATCTGAATCCATTCTGCTCCCTTCTCTTCCAGGGCTTTGAGAAGTTCGACGTAAACCGGGAGAACCTTATCGAGCAGATCAAGGCGATGGAAACCATCCTGCATTCCCGTGATATCCTCCTTCTCCTTTCCTAAAAGAAGGAACGATACCGGACTCAGAATCACGGGCTTGGTCTTGATGCCCAATTCCAGGGCTTCGCAGAATTCATCCACCACTTTCGTATCGAAGAGTGAGAATTCCTGATCCTTCACAAATTCCGGAACGATGTAATGATAATTCGTATCAAACCATTTGGTCATCTCCATCGCAATCACATCTTCCTGCTCGTTCTGCTCGCCGTGGGCCATGGCGAAATAGAGGCGGAGCTTATCTTCCTTCAGACTATTGTAGCGCGAAGGGATGGCTCCGAGAGTGAGGGTGAGGTCGAGGGTTGTGTCGTAGTAGGAGAAATCGTTGGAAGGGATGAGGTCGATGCCTGCCTTCTGCAGCAAGTTCCAGTTTTCTCTGCGGAGATTTCTGGCGGTATTCTCCAGTTCGTTACGGTTGATCTTACCAGCCCAATAGGCTTCGCAAGCCTTCTTGAGTTCACGCTTCTTACCAATGCGAGGATAGCCCAGCACATTTGTCTTGATGTTTTTGATACTACTCATATCTCTTGTTTTTTATGTTGTTATTCGTTTTCGGCTGCAAAGGTAAGAAGAAGAATCTCATACGCCAAATATTCTTTCGTTTTCAGGAAAACATTCTGAAATATGCGGAAAACGATGACTGCGGCAGAATAATATTCTGTAAAAACAGAAAGTGCCGAAAAGAAGAGTAGTCAATGGTACTGGGCTTCCGGGGGCTAACTCTCGAAACTTCAGTTAATAAGCTTCTCCCTGCTCTATCTCTTCCTGCGTGATGCGCTTGCGGTCGATGGCGCGCCAGGCGAAGACGATGTAGGCGAGGACGAACGGGATGAGGAGGGAAACTATCGCCATGGTGCGGAGCGTGAACTCGCTGCTGCAGCTGTTGGCGAGGGTGAGCGAACTCTGAAGGTCGATGTTCGACGGATAGTAGGCGGTATTGTTCCAGCCGGCTATCAGCAGAAGAACCAGCACGGTGAGCACGGTTCCGATGCCCGTAAACCAGATTCCCTTTCTATACTCCACGCTTCTCGATGACTTGAAAATGCCGAAGAGTACGAGTACTATTCCTATTAATAATAGGGCTGATAGGATTGGCATCTCCAGAAGATTGTGAAGATACTTCATGCTCTCTATCGTAATGCAGGAAGAAGTGCTGAATCCATCCTTTATCATTAGTCTGATGAGGAACGGCAGGAAGAACAATAGGAAAATGAGGGCATTCCATGGCAACTGGCGGGTGCAGCGCTCCTGAATCTGCTGGTGCTCGATGTTGTTCTTGATGTAGAGCATGCCCAGGATGCGGGCTAGCATCAGTACGGCAAGTCCCAGCACCACGTTCCATGGGTCGAGCAGGGCATCAAGACCATGACTGGCGTTTGCCCATCGGCTGATGACGGGTTGCAGACTGTTGGTAATATTGCCCTTGTCTATCAGGAAATTGCTGCCGTTGAAGAAGGTGGCTACGGCACCGCCAAGAAGCAAAGGACCTACGATGCCATTGATGATAAGGCAAATCTGAAAGGTTTTCGGTCCAAGAAAATTACCTATCTTGTTCTGGAATTCATAGCTCACGGCTTGAATCACAAACGAGAACAGGATGATCATCCACAGCCAGTAGGCTCCGCCGAAACTGGTGCTGTAGAACAATGGGAACGAGGCGAAGAAGGCTCCGCCGAAGGTGACGAGCGTGGTGAAGGTGAACTCCCACTTTCTGCCCGTGGAATTGATGATGAGGCGACGCTCTTCTTCTGTTTTTCCCAAACAGAAAATCAAGGTGTTGGCTCCCTGTACAAACATGAGAAACACCAGCAGGGCTCCTAATAATGATACGAGGAACCACCAGTATGATTGCAAAAATTCGTATGTCATAATACTTTCGGGTTTTGTTGTTTACTGAAAAACTATCCTATGATTCTTTTCGAAATCTTTCTGAAAAACATTGATTATCAGAGAGATTATTCGTATTCCGGTCCTTTCTTAATCTGCTTCGCCAGGATGCTGATTTCCACGGCAAGCATGGTGGTGAAGAGTGCCAGGAAGATGAAGAAGGTGGTTGCCACGCTGCTTGCCTCGATGTCGGAGATAGCGGCGCTTACTGGCAGCAGGTCTTGGATGGTCCAAGGCTGGCGACCGATTTCTGCTACTATCCAGCCCGATTCTGAGGCGATGTAAGCCAGCGGAATCATGATGATGGCGGAAATGAGGAACCATCGGTATTGGGCGATTTCCTTCTTATAAACCAAGAAGAGGCTGAGGGCGAAGAAGAGGATGAGCAGGCATCCTACTCCCACCATCAGGCGGAAGGCGTAGAAGCAGATAGGGATGCTCGGCACCAGTTCCTTGGCGTCCTTGATGTAACCATATCCGAAGTATTTCATATTCTCCTTCAAGATTGGCAGCTGGTCTTGCGCCTTGGTTTCGCGATAGGTTTTCAGGGCAACAATCGCCTTCTTGCCCCGGGCTATCTTCTCCTGCACGGATGGTTCCCGGGTACCATCCTCGCGGGTGTAACCCTTGAGAATATCGTTCACGCCTGGCACGTAGCCATCGGCTGTGCGGGTGGCTAAGAACGAGAGCATGTTAGGGATGGCGATGCGCATGGCTGGCTCCTGCTCGCTTTCGTAATCGGGCTGCCGGAAGGGGTGAACGGCTGCTATCGCCGTAAGGCTCTCGTCCTTTCCACCATTATATAAGGCTTCCATCGCAGCCAGTTTCATCGGCTGCACCTGTGCCACCTGATAGGCGGAGTTATCGCCGGTCATCGCAGCCAGCAGGGTAGCGATGAGTCCTACGCCGGCACCCATCTTGATGCTCGCCTTGGCAAGTTGGGTTTCTCTCTTCTTCAGGAGATACCAGCAGCTTACGGCTACTACGAAGGTGGCGCCGATGATCCACGAGGAGGTGACGGTGTGGGTAAACTTGTTGATGGCGAATGGCGAGAGTGCCACATCCAGGAACGAGGTCATCTCGAAGCGCATGGTGTCGGGATTGAATTCCTGCCCCACAGGATATTGCATCCAGGCGTTGGCTACGAGAATCCACCAGGCAGAAATGGTGGCTCCAAGTCCCGTGAGCCAGGTGGAGGCTAGGTGGAAGCCCCGGCTCACCTTATCCCAGCCGAAGAACATCACCGCCACGAAGGTGCTCTCCATGAAGAATGCCAGGATGCCTTCGATGGCGAGGGGAGCGCCGAATACGTCGCCCACAAACCAGGAGTAATTGCTCCAGTTGGTTCCGAATTCAAACTCCAGGATGATTCCCGTGGCAACACCCATGGCGAAGTTTATGCCAAAGAGTTTTTGCCAGAAACGGGTTACGTGCTTCCAGAACGGCTTGTTGGTGCGGTAGTAGCATGTTTCGGCAATGCCCATGATTACTGCCAGTCCCAGGGTGAGGGGCACGAATAGCCAATGGTAGATGGCCGTGAGTGCGAATTGCGCCCTCGACCAGTCGATGGTGGCTGATGTAATGTCTAACAAAAGATTTGTCATCATAGTTGAATGGTTTTAAAATTGTTATTATATAATGTTTTTGTATTTTATTTCTTTCGATAATATTCGATAGTATGGGATTGAAATCCAGAGCTTTATCTGTTCAGAATTTCCTTGGATACGAAGCCAGCCTTGTCTCCGTTCTTGGAATTCGTATTGATAAAATCCGGAAAGAAGAAGAGCTTGAGCACCAGGAAGATGATGGCAAGCTTGATGAGGATGATGGTCCAGAGCGTCTTGCCCAGGGTCATCGTCCTGAAACCATCGTAATAGAGATGGAATATTTGGGATAGCAGTCCTTTTTTCATCGGCTTCACATCCGTTTTCATCAGGTTTTTATCTTTTTTCTTCTGCATAGTCACTCCTTCTTTTAAAAATCTGCTGCAAATCTACAATAAAATTATGTAACTACCAAATTTTTTATTGAAAAAAATATAAAAACGGAAAATTACGGTTTTAGATTATCGGCGATGATAGGAACGGAGCTTGAGATGGATGGTGGTGAGGTTGCAAAATTACGGATAAGGAAAGAGAAGGATTTTAATATAACGGAATTTTATCTGATTAGCTTTGTTTTTTATGGAATAAGGCTTGCCGTTTCATCTGAATTCATTATCTTTGCACTATATTTGTAGGAAGAGCTGCATCTTAGCAAGTTTTATAGGATAAGCTGCATCTCAGCAAGTAGAATTAAAATATAATGAGAAGAAATGTAGAATTAATTTAGTGTGAAGAAATAATGAATATAGAATCTGTTAGAGAGTATTGCCTCTCGCTTCCCCTCGTAACCGAGGCTTTTCCTTTTGATGAGCGGACCTTGGCGTTTCGCATTTTGGGCAAGATCTTTGCCTGTGTTGACCTGGAGCGCCCCGAGTGGGTTACGATGAAATGTAATGCCGATTACGCCCTCGAACTTCGGGAAGTCCATCCCGAAATAGAAGGCGCATGGCATTGGAATAAGAAATACTGGAATCAGGTAAACCTTTATGGCACGCTGGAAGATGATTTCATCCAGGTCCTGATTCGCCACAGCTATTCCGAAGTGGTGAAGAAGCTCAAGAAAAAGGAAAAGCTTGAGCATCCCTTAATTCCGCAACACTATAGTTTATAATATTTTTTAAGTACCTGAGCAACAAAAAGTTGCTCAGGATTTTGTTATGTCAAAGAATTCACTTATATTAGTGTTGCAAAAAAAACAAGAGAATTCGATAAATGACATGGCAAAAGTACAAATAAAATCTGAGAAACTTACTCCTTTTGGATAATAATCCCCGATAAACCACTGTCATTGTTGGCGACAATGTCAATCGGCGTGGGTTGTCCTTATCGCGGATTTTTGTTCATACCTGATGTGAGATATCATCGGGTCCGGGCTCATCTTTGACCATATCCATTATCCTTTTACGGCATTCACCCTTTGTTTTTGAGCCTGATTTTCTCATGATAGAAATAGTTCACGATGACAGGCTTACCTTTTTCGGAGCGTCCGTAAGGCAAATCGTTCACCCGATAGGGAAAGCCTTGTGTTTGTGCATACTGGGATATGTCCTGTTCCAAAGCCTGCCAGTAATCAAGTTTTTTCTTGTTGTATATCTCTTCGTACAACGGAAAGAACTCGGGATATTTCTCACGAATATACGTCATTATTCCTCCTTTGAATTGTCCACGCAGGTTCAGATTTTCAAGCCATATCAAATCGGCATAATTTTTCACCTCCCCAATAATCGCCTTCACATCGGTTATTCCCGGAAATATGGGTGAAACGAAACATACGGTACGGATGCCTGCCTCATAGACTTGACGCATCGCTTTCAGGCGACGTTCTATGCTCACGGCATTGTCCATATCCGTGCGGAACCGCTCATCAAGCGTATTGACCGACCACGATACCGTTACTTTAGGAAAACCTTTCAATAGATCGAGGTCACGCAGGACGAGGTCGGATTTCGTACAAACCATAATCTCGGCATTACTTCCATGTAGTTCTTCGAGCAATTTACGCGTACGACGGAAAGATTCTTCATACGGATTGTAACCATCCGTCACAGAACCTATCACAATACGCTCGCCATCATATTTGTGTGGATTCTTTATCGGTTTCCAATTCTTCACGTCCAGGAATGCTCCCCACGGTTCGGTATGTCCTGTGAAACGTTTCATGAACGAGGCGTAGCAATATTTGCAGGCGTGTGGACAGCCTACATAGGGATTGACCGAATACCCGCCGACCGGCAGCGAAGATTTGGTCATGACACTCTGTACATCTATTTCTCTGATTATTTCCTTTTCCATATTTTTTCTATAAATTGTTCTGGTAGCTCTTGAATCATTCGGTCTTCTCCCATGATAGGCAAAAGGTCTTCTTTCATAAATACCAAAATGTGATTTCTTTTCGCCTGTTCTACAATATGACGTACTCATTCAGGATTGGCATCTACTTTCCCTTTCCTTTTGTCTGTTTCCGTTCCTATAACAATCCATTCGTAACCCTCCAAATCTATCTCACCAACATCCTCGAAGAGAGGTTCAAAAGTAGCATGATAATGTTTAGAGCGAATGTGACCTTTTAATTCCTTCAGCCGTTTCTTCTCGGAAGCCCTAGTCACAGTAACTCCCATCCATACGTTTTCATCGTTATAAGTGATTTGATACAGACGCTCATAATATTATTGTTTCTCCATCTTCAGGAATAATCAGGCGACTCATTTCTATTTCGTGATGCATGGCCTCGTTACGCAGAATTGCGCGTGTGGTCTGCCCATGATCGGTAGCTTCCATGTGGACTGCTATTAGTTTGATGTGAGCGGGAAGTTCATCAAGCATGGTCATAACTTCCTGTTCGTCGGGAATAATAGAACCTTCTGTTCGAGAAAATTCAGGGAATATTGCACCTCCACTGTTCACTATGATGTAATCGGGAGAAAACTGTTCTATGGTCTGACGGATACACTCCTCCCACTTGCAGTCACTCATTATATATACGGTAGGGAAACCAGACGCGGTAAGCACATAGCCGGATACTGGCCCCATCATTTCTCCAATCTGTCCGAAGCCATGGTGCCCTTGGATGCGATGAATGGTTAAATCTCCAATGGTTTTGTCTTTTTCAATGCTTTCTACATTGGTAAAACCATCCTGCTTAATACCCTCTTTATCCTGCGGTTGTGTCAGGAACAGGATGTTCTTCGCTAAATGCTGTTTCACTGTCGGGTCGTAATGATCAATATGGTTGTGTGTCAGCAATACCATATCCAGACCATCCGTAATTTCATTCATCGGCATCGTAAGATGTACTCTTGGTGTCTTATATACTCCGAGGGCCGACTGCAAAGTGCCTTTTTCGGCAAGCATGGGGTCAACAAGTATCTCTTTTCCAGCATAATGAATTCGCAAAGTTGCATTGCGAATCAGTCGAATTATAACATTTTTTTTCTTCATGATTTGTTGTATGAGTCCACTTGAAAAAGTGGGTTCTATTTAAATTAAACAATAGCCTTGGGTAGTTATATTCTGCCGTTGGCGTTAACTAACTCTGGCGAATAGTTAAGTGTTCATTAGTTGGTCAAACAACTTTAGCACGCAACTACAGCCTTAAAAATGCCTCAAAATGGGGCTATTCGCTCTTTGAACTACTTATTTTGCAATTTGGAAACTTAATTGGCAGTCAAACCAGAAAAGACGGCGTATGTTCATCCAAGCGCATCTTGGGTGGAGTAGTTCCTACCACTCCACCTTATCATTCAGAATCACGCCGTCGGTTGCATCTTCGGCTGTAAAGGTTTCGCCCTTATACTGCACGCAGAGCATCACGAGCGGTTCTGTACCGTTGTTGCGAACGGAGCGCTTGCCGTCTGGTGCTACTCTCACCACGCTTCCCTCCTGAACTGGGAATACCTTGCCATCCACCTGGAACTCGCCCTTGCCGTTGAGGAAGAAATACAGTTCCTCGTGGTTCTTGTGAGTATGGAGGAAGCCTGTCTCTGTGCCAGGAGCAAAGCTCTGGAATGAGAACTCGCCACCAGTAGCGTTCACGCTCTGACCTCCGAATACCTTTCCGGGAATCTTAATCTCAGGCCCCAACTCTAAAGTGTAGTCCTTGAATTCACTCATCTTACCAAAATCTGTGGCTGTGAAGTTTTCAGCCTTTGCAATAATCTTTGTTTCTTTCATCTTGTCTGTTATTTTTTAATATTTATATTTTTCTTTCTTTATTTCACTTTATGTTATTTCTTATTGTGAATTTGTGAATACTTCTGCTTTCAGCTTTTATTTCTGAATTGCGTTGCAAAGATACTGAAAAAAACTGGTTCCTGCAAGAAGGCACTTGGGGGTAAGATGGTTACCGGGAGGTAACTATTGCGTGGGAATGGGAGAAAGAAAAAAGAAGCATTAACTTAGATTAACTTGGTATGTTTGGTATCTTTCCGGATATTAGTTACTTTTGTAGCCTATTGCAGAATATTGCAGAGTTTTGCAGAATATTATAGATTATTGCAGAATATTATAGTAGAATATAAGAAGATTGATTATGGCAAGAATGATAAAAGAAATGGTAGTGCAGGACTGTCCCATCCGTAATGTCCTGGCTCGCGTTTGCGACAAGTGGTCGCTACTGGTAATCTACACCCTGAAATCTCATCAGGATGGTCCCCTCCGGTTTAATGCCCTGCGTAAGCTGATTCCGGATATTTCGCAGAAAATGCTTACCAGCACGTTAAAGTCGTTGGAGGCTGATGGCTACGTTACCCGCAAGGCTTATGCCGAGGTTCCGCCAAGAGTGGAGTATTCTCTCACACCCCGTACTGAAACCCTTATTCCTATTATGGATCATCTGATAGACTGGGCGCTGGATAACATGGCTGTAATTCTGAAGGATAGGGATAAGGCAGCAGGCTGATTTCCCAGATGAGTTTTCCGGAAAATCATTCATATTTTCTGTAGTTTGGGTAATGCATGTTTTCTGGATTCTTTGTATCTTTGCACCCGGAAATCATAATTATAAATATAAGAAAATGTATATTGAGAAGATAAAGTCGCCAGCCGACTTGAAGAAGCTGGATTTGAAGGAGCTGCAGGTGGTGGCTGATGAAACCAGACAGGCTGTGCTGAACCGTGTAAGCAAGCATGGCGGTCATGTGGGACCGAACCTGGGATTCGTGGAGGCTACCGTGGCGCTTCACTACGTTTTTAATGCGCCAAAGGATAAGCTCGTGTTTGACGTAAGCCACCAATGCTATCCGCATAAGGTGCTCACCGGACGAGCTGCGGGATTCCTCGGCGATGTGGATGACATGAATGCCATTTCGGGCTATTCTTCTCCTGCCGAATGTCCGGAGTATGATAACTTTGAGGTGGGACATACTTCTACTTCCGTGAGTCTTGCCACCGGTTTGCAGAAGGCGCGCGACGTCAAGGGTACCGATGAGAACATCATCGCCATTATCGGCGACGGCTCCCTTTCGGGCGGCGAGGCTTTCGAGGGACTGGATGAGGCTTCGGAACTCGGCACGGGCATCATCATCGTGGTGAACGACAACGAAATGTCTATCGCCGAAAATCATGGAGGAATCTATAAGAACCTGCGTGCCCTGCGCCAGAGCAACGGCACCTGCGAGCACAACTGGTTCAAGGCGTGGGGCTTTGAATACAAGTATCTGGAAGAGGGTAACGACATAGAAAAACTCATCCAGGTTTTCGAGAGCGTGAAGGATACGGATAAGCCTACCGTGGTTCACATTCACACAGAAAAAGGTCATGGATTTGCGCCAGCTGTAGCCAACAAGGAGGCTTGGCATTGGGGAATGCCTTTCAACCTGGAAGATGGCAGCCGACCAAGAAAGAATGCCGATGGAACCATTCCGGAGGTTGCTCCAACAGAGGATTACGGCACTTTATTCTCTGACTGGATGCTCAGCGAGATGAAGCAGGATAAGACCCTCATCGCCGTAACCGCCGGTACTCCTACCGCAGGTGGTTTTACTGCCGATAAGCGAAAGTTGGCTGGCAAGCAGCACATTGATATGGGAATCGCCGAAGAGCAGGCGGTGGCCATGATTTCGGGAATGGCGAAGGGCGGATTGCATCCGGTATGGACCGTTTACAGCACCTTCATCCAACGTACCTACGACCAGATTGCGCAAGACCTCTGCATCAATTCCAACCCAGCCGTAATCAACGTGGTAGGAGGCGGAGTGAACTCGATGAACGACATTACCCACATCTGCCTTTTCGATGTTCCGATGCTCTGCAGCATTCCGGGGCTCATCTATCTGGCTCCAACCACCTGCGAGGAGTATTTCGCCATGCTCCGCTGGAGCATTCTGCAGGATAAGAAACCTATCGCCATCCGCGTGCCAAGCAATGGCGTGGTTCATACGTCAGAAGCCGTTGATGCTGAGTATGGCTACGAGGCAAAGTACAAGGTGATGCACCAGGGCGAGAAGGTAGCAATCATCGCCGCCGGTTCGTTCTATCAGAAGGGCGAGAATGTAGTCCGCTTGTTGGCTGATAAGGGTATCGATGCAACGCTCATCAATCCCCGTTATCTGAATGAGGTGGATGCCGAGACGCTGGATAGTCTGAAGGCAAACCATCAGTTGGTGGTAACCCTGGAGGATGGATCGAAGGATGGCGGCTTCGGAGAGCGCATCGCCTCTTACTATGGCACTTCAGAAATGAAGGTGATGGTGGGCGGCATCAGAAAGGGTCTCTACGATAGATATGATGTGCAGCAGTTGCTTTCGGATAATCGCCTGCTCGATGAGCAGATTGTGGAAGACGTTTTGTTAGTAATTAATGAATGGTAATTATTAATGATTAGTTATTAGTTAGTCGGCATAGTTAGTTTTTATTTAACGAGAAATCCAAGCCGGAGAATGATCTCTAGCTTGGATTTCTTCTGTTTTATCATCGAATGTTTGTCTTAA
Source organism: Prevotella sp. TF12-30 (assembly GCF_003436715.1). Classification (NCBI taxonomy): domain Bacteria; kingdom Pseudomonadati; phylum Bacteroidota; class Bacteroidia; order Bacteroidales; family Prevotellaceae; genus Prevotella; species Prevotella sp. TF12-30. The sequence continues at coordinate 107,607 of NZ_QSQJ01000002.1, forward strand.
TTTCATCTTAATCTTAGTCATCATCCCAGTCATTATCTCAATCATCATCATCATCGTCATCATCATCGTCATCATCCCAATCTCTATCGTGCTTCCACTTCTTCTTGTCGTGCTTCCACTTCTTGTCGTGCTTGTGATGCTTGTGATGTTTGTGATGCTTGTCTGGCTTTCCAGGTCCATAAGTTATATGGGTACCGCCTGGCCATCCCGGTCTTCCGTAGCTGCACTCTGGGCGAGGGCGGCGCTTGTCGTGTCCCCAGTTATGCTTTGGATACTTGGTGTAAATATGGTGAACATACACATGATTCTGCCAGCCGATAGGGCGATAGAAATAGTAAGAGTCCTTGAATCTCTTCCATTGTCTGGCGGTCATCATGCGCTTGAGCTGCTTGTTGCGGTAATGCCAGCCGTAGGCATCGATGTCGCGATAGCTTTGGATGCCATTGAGATAATTGAGATTGATGTTCAGGATGCTGTTGCGCTGAACGCTGCTCAATCCCAGTTCCACCACCATCTTATCTGTGATAAAACGGGCTTCAGCCTGAATATCTGTCAGTCTCTGAGCATTCATAGATGCAATCATCATCCATGCTGCAACCAATGTCATAATCATTCTTTTCATAACGATCTTCTCTTTAAAGGGTTATTACTGCATTTATTTATTTCTGGTGCAAAGATAGAGAGAATAGCTGAAAAAAGCAAAGGGAAAACCATAAACCAGCGTATGATTTTCCCTAAAAGCATCGGGGGAAACTCCCGTAATAAGATTGTAGTATCTTTTATCTGCTAATTCAAATCCTTGTAACCTCATTGACACATAATACCCCTACCTTTGCACCCGAAATTTAACAGATTCCACCCCGAAAGGGGAAAGGTATCATCAATATTTAATAATGTATTATAGTCAGATAAAGAAAAATGGAAAAGAAAGTATCGGGTAAGCATAGCAGCATGAATGGCTTTGCTATGATGAAAGGTAGAGTAGCTACTGTAGTTTTGGCTTCGGCTTTATTGTTGGGCGGAGGCTTGACTGCTCAGGCTCAAAACACAGCATTAACCACCTGTTCTCAGAGTGCAGCAACCGCTATTCCGCAGAATCCTAACTGGAAGGCGAATGCTGCCGAATGGCAGAAACTGAAGGGCGAAATCACCCTCTACATGACCAATGATATGGGTCGCAACGGCTACTACGACCAGAAGCCTATCGCCGAACTGATGGGCGAGATGGCGGGTACGGTAGATCCGGAATGCGTACTTGCCGTGGGCGACATCCACCATTTCAATGGCGTGGCTTCTACCCAGGACCCTCTGTGGCTTACCAATTATGAATATGTTTATTCTCATCCCGACCTGATGCTCAATTGGTTCCCGGTTTGCGGCAACCATGAGTATCGTGGTAATACCCAGGCTTTTATGGACTACGGCAAGGTGAGCCGCCGCTGGATGATGCCAGCCAAATATTACACCAAGGTGTTCGACCACAAGGGAACCACCATCCGTGTCATCTTCCTCGACACCACTCCGCTCATCGATTCCTATCGCAAGAATCCGGAAATCTATCCTGATGCCTGCAAGCAGGATGCTGAGGCTCAGCTCTCCTGGCTCGACGAAACCCTGAAGAATGCCAAGGAAGATTGGGTCATCGTGGTAGGCCATCATCCTATCTACGCCTACACCACGAAGAAAGAGAATGAGCGCCTCGACATGCAGAAGCGCCTCCTTCCTGTCCTCCATAAATATAATAATGTGGCGATTTATGCCTGCGGTCACATCCACAACTTCCAGCACATCCAAAAGAAGGGCGATAACATCGACTACGTAGTCAATTCCTCTTCCTCTCTGGCTCGTCCTGTGAAGCCTATCGATGGCACCGTGTTCTGCAGTCCTGCCGATGGTTTCTCTGTATTTACTGCAGATAAGAAGCAGCTCAGAATGTCGATGATTGACAAGGATGGAAAAATCATTCACACGGTTACAAAAAGTAAGTAAAAAGCAAAAGTAAGTGAAGAGTGAAGAACGAAGAGTGAAGAATTCAATAGCGATATAGATGAAAATATTTTTACTGAGTGCGGCGCTTCTTGCCGCTGCAACTACCGCCATCCAGGCCCACACGCTGGATGGTGTAGTCAAGGATAACAAAACGGGCGACCCCCTCATCGGAACCGTAATCCGAGTAAAGGAGCTGCCCAACGTGAGTACCACCACCGGACTTGATGGTACTTTCACCCTGCATGAATTGCCAGATAAAGGCAAGTTTACCATCATCGTTTCCTACATGTCTTACAAGACCAGGGAGATGGTAGTGGATGTGGCTAAAGACTTCTCCAAGGATGGAAAAGAGGGAAAGGATGGACAGTTGACCATCGCGATGGATGAAGACCTGAAGCAGTTGGGCGAAGTGGTGGTTACCGGTCATCGTGAATACCGCAGCGACCGCAGCGCCATAGAAACCGTGAAGAATGCCGGCAACGTGCTCAACGTGATGAGCCAGCAGAGCATCCAGCTTTCGCCTGATGTCAACGTAGCGAGCGTTCTGCAGCGAGTATCGGGTGTCACCATGGAGCGTGATGCATCGGGCGAGGCTTCCTACGCCATCCTCCGAGGCATGGACAAGCGCTACAACTACACCCTGGTAAACGGCGTGAAGATTCCTAGTCCGGATGATAAAAACCGTTACATCCCATTGAATATCTTCCCTTCAGATCTGATGGACCGCCTCGTGGTTTCCAAGTCTCTTACTGCTGATATGGAAGGCGATGCAGCCGGCGGCGTGGTGGATATGGTGATGAAGGATGCCCCATCCCGCTTCCAGATTCAGGCGAATGCTGCCATCGGAGCAAGTGATTATTTCTGGAAGGATGGCAGAGATTATCTTACCAGCAACCGCTCTGATTATACAAAGAAATCTCCTTACGAGGCTTTCGGAAAAGACTACAAGGCGCAGATGAGCGATTTCAGGAACGGTCCTGTTCAGTTGAAGAGCCATTCTCTTCCTGCTCCTAACTTCATAGGAGGTCTGAGCATCGGCAACCGCTTCTGGAACGACCGCCTGGGCGTGATGCTTGCCGGAAGCGTGCAGAATGTTTTCCGTGGTACCGAGCGCACCTACAATTCCGTAAAGATGGCTTCGGGCGAGCAGGCCATGTACATTTCCAATCTGCAGCATCGCTACTATAGCATCCACGACCTTACTGCGGGTGCTCATGCCAAGTTCGACTTAACCCTGCCTCGCCACAAGCTGGAATGGTACAACATGTATGTGCGCACCAATTCCAAGGGCACCAGATACAACAATAGCGTCAACACCGAATACATCGGAGCCGACAGCTACACCCAGGATGATGAGGTGCGCTCTCTCTCAACCACCCAGAGCATCTTCGCCACCAATCTGAAGGGTACGCATCATCTTACCAAGGATTTTACCGTAGATTGGTCGGGCGTGTTCTCGCAGGCTAAGGAGGAAGATCCGGATAGAACTTACGTTACCCTGACCAACTCCATCAGCAGAACTGCCGAGAATGGCGGAGATGCCGTTTCGGGTTCCATCTGGGAAGGTGAAAAGAACATCACCAAGACCCTGCCTAAGAGTGCTGAGCGCCGATTCCAGCACAACAAGGATACCGATTGGGCGGGTTACATCAACCTCTCTTACGATACCCATTTCGCCAACTCTGTGGAGGCTCTCTGGAAGACGGGTGCGCAGTATCGCAGAAAGGAACGCAGCAATAGATATTATTCTTACATCTTCAATCCTGCCGACATCTCGCAGCGATTGGATGGCAATGGAATAGACCAGTATGCCAACATCGATTGGGTTTGCAAGACTCCTTATTCTCAGGCTTCCCAGCTCAACTACGATTCCAAGGAGCACATCGGCGGAGCCTACGCCATGGTAACCCTGAAGAGCGAGGTGGGCGAACTGAATGCCGGTTTCCGTGCCGAGCACACCAACCAGATTTACACCATGCTCCAGCACTTCCGCAACATGGGACAGGTGGGCGAGCAGAGCTACTGGGATTATCTGCCATCGGCATCCATCAAGTGGACGCCAACCAGGAAGATGAACGTGCGTCTCTCTTACTATCGCTCCATTAACCGTCCGGGGTTCTACGAGATAGTGCCTTATCAGATTCAGGGCGAGGAGTATCAGGAAAAAGGTAATCCAAACCTGAAGCGTGCCCGCATCGACAACATCGACCTGCGCTGGGAGTGGTTCCCAAGCAAGACCGAACAGATTCTTGCCGGCGTATTCTATAAGTATCTGAAAGACCCTATAGAGCAGGTGTTCGTAACATCGGATGGCAAGATAGGATCCGGAACTGATGCTTACTACATGCCGGATAACCTGGGTAATGCCAAGAACATGGGATTCGAAATCGACCTCATCAAGTACATCCGCCACTTCGGAGTGAAGGCGAATTATACTTACACCCATTCTGAAATCACCACCTCGAAGCGTGAGTACCAGGAGGGTAGTGCCGAGTATAAGACGGGCGTAACCCAGACCCGTCCGCTGGTTAACCAGGCTCCTCATACCGCTAACATCTCCTTATTATATAAGGATACGGAGAATGGCTGGAATGCGCAGCTTGCCTCTTCCTTCACGGGCACCAAGCTTGCCCTGGTTTCTCCCTTCAAGGATGCCGACCAGTGGGACAAGGCGATGTTCGGTCTCGACCTGAGTGCCGAGAAGCAATTCAAAAACGGCATCTCCATCTTCTTCAAGGCAAACAATCTGCTCGATGCCAAGCGCGAGAGATACTTGAAGACTGTGAACAAGAGCAACCTGGAGTATGAGGGCCAGAAGAGCGATAAGACCATCGTGGGAACTTATCAGTATGGCAGAACCTTCCTGCTGGGAGTAAGATACAAATTATAATGTTAAATATTAAATTAAGGCTAACGCCTTGATTACTAATCATAAAGTTCAAAGTTCAAATGTTAAAGTTCAAAGTAAAATATAGCTTGCTGTTGATGGCAGCAGCTGCAATGTTCTCCACATCTTGCGAGAACGATAATATCAATCCATACGATTACGTGAATAATGGCGGTAATGGAAGTGATGGCAACCAGAACCAGGGTTCTAAGGATGTCATTACAACGAAGGTGGCAGAATATCCAGCAGGTTCTGTGGTTTGGAGCAAGGATACTACCCTGAGCGAGAGCGTTGAGATTCCAGTAGGAGCATCGCTCTACATTGAGCCGGGTGTAACCGTTACCTGCAAGTCAGAGGTTCAGGTGCCGGTAGAAATCGTGGTATTGGGCAATCTCTATTGCCTGGGAACCGCCGAAAAACCGGTAGTCTTTACTTCGGATACCAGGAAGCCTGCCGATTGGGGCGGCATCATCTGCGGATATAATTCTGAGGAGGTGGTGCTCAACCACGTGGATGTGGCCTATGCCGGTGCTACTCCTACCGAGAGTTCAGCTTCTTTCCAGAACAAGCTTTTCAAGACCACCATCGATGGTGGCGTGCCAGCCTTCCACTTCTGTAATGTAAACGGCAAGTTTGTGATGGCAAACAGTTTCTTCCATGACAACTACAACGACCAGACTTACTTTACCGGTGGTAACGGCGTGATTATCAATAATATCTTTGCCGATAGCGGAAATGCAGCCGATGGTGGCGAGGCCATCAACGTAAAGGCAGGTTGCAAGATTGATGTTGCCAACAACATCATCTACAACGCCTGTACCAACGCCTTCAAGCTTTCTAATGCCGGCAATAGCGAGGTGATTCCTCTCTCTGAGATGACCGTCTATAACAACACCATCGTCAACTGCGGCTGGCGCCGTTCCAAAAACAAGAAGGGTGGTTCTGTCTGGGTAGAGAAGGCAGCGAAGCCAATCTTCGTGAACAACCTCATCTACGATTCCCGTTTCGGATTGAAGCAGCCAAAGAAGGATGGTGCAGATATGGATCACAGTCGTCTTACACCAAATTACTACTTTGCATCTACAGAGACTGGCGTAGCGCAGATGGCGAAGGATGCAGAACTCGGCATCTGGTTTGATACCGATATCAAGAGCAGCGTGGCAGGTCAGCTCAATCCTCTCTTCAAGAACTTCACTCAGAGCGAGAAGATGAACATCAATTGCGAGATAGATGATGTAGCCCAGGGTGCTCCATTGGCATTCGACAAGAGTTGGAATTTCGATTATCAGGCAGGCAGTCCTGCACTCTCAGGAGGTGTAACCGATTTTGCCCGCCTCTTCCCACAAGGTCTGCCATTCTTCGGCATGAAGCAGGTGAATTTCCTGGATAAGAATAACGACCAGAACTATTACTTCGCCGCCCCATTGCCAAGCGCAAGATTCGGAGCGTGGCTGTAGGATAAATAAGATGAATATAAAAGGAAAAAGCGTGCAGGCAACATCATTGTCGCCTGCACGCTTTTCGTTTTTATCATTTTTATCATCTAAATTTGTTGTGATTTCCAATCGAACACGATGGTGTTGTCTTCTTTGATATTGAAGCTCATACCTACCTTGATAATTTCCTTGCCGCTCATGGCAAAGGTATTGACATAATGCTTGCTTTCTATCTGCTCAAGAGCCTCCTGGGCAGTCTTTCCAAACTTCAGCTCCATCACATAGATAGTATCATCTGTCTCCATGGTTATATCAATTCTACCCTTTGACGTATGTTGCTCCACTATAATCCTGAAATTCGTGAGCAAGGCAAAGATGATATACATCGTTTGCTGGTAATGACCTTCGTAATGGGTGTTGTCGCAATAAGGCACCGTCTCCCAAAACGATTTCAATAACTGTAAGGCTTCATCTATCTTTCCATGTTTAATAAGCACCGACATCTTGGCGATGGTGGTATTGCACATCGCCGTCTTTGAGGTCAGATAATTAGGCAACAAACTTCTGTACAATCCAACTCTTATTTCCTTGTTAGGAATGGCTAGGGTATAGAGTTCCGTTTCTTCATCGTAATCCTTGATGGTGATGTAACCACTCTGATAGAGCAGCGGCATGATGGTGGTCATGGTTTCCGTGGCAGCATCAAAGTCATCCTTTCCGGCTTCCATACTCTCGCCCAGGTTCGCTGGCAGAAAGTTGAAATTGCGCATCATATTAATCAGATAAGTAGGAGTGCCGGAACCAAACCAGTAGGAATCAATCTTCTGCTTGGCAAAGCAGGTTAATAAGCTGAACGGATTATAAACGTCAGGAGAAGGCCATGTGAAATGATAGCCGTCATAATTATCCTTTAACTTAGCTAACGTCTGCTCATACGACAGGTTTAATTTTTCTGCAAGTGCCTCTATGTCATCCCGCATTCCGTTCACCAGTTCATCTTCCGTAATTCCGCAAATGCCGGCATACGGCTCGTCCATACTGATATTGGTGATGTTGTTCAATTCGCTGAAGATGCTGAGCTGAGAGAATTTTGTGATGCCTGTTAGGAATACGAAGCGGAGCAATTTCTCGCATCCTTTTAGCGGACTGTAGAAATTGCGCATGGCGTTGCGAAGTTCTTCCAATTTTTCATCCTCGTGCACCACATCAAGCAAAGGGGCATCATATTCGTCAATCAGTATTACCACTTGCTTGCCCGTTTCCCTATAGGCAGTCTGGATAAGTGAGATGAGGCGGACGTTGGCATCAACAGCCGGATTCGTAATGCCCCATTTCTGCTCTTGTTCTGCAAGTTGCTGGTCGAAATATCTTTCCAGCTGGGCTATCTCCATGTGTTTGCCCATGCTCATATCGAAATGCAGCACCGGATAGCTTATCCAATCCTTTTCTAGCTTTTCGATGGCGAGTCCTTTGAAAAGATCCTTCTTTCCTTCAAAATAGCTCTGCATGGTAGTTAGCAACAGCGACTTTCCGAAACGGCGTGGACGGCTCAGGAAGAAATAAGTACCATCAGTATGTGCCATACGATATACATATTCCGTCTTGTCAATGTAGAACTTATCCTCTACTCGGATTCGTTCGAAAGTTTGTAATCCTATCGGATATAGTTTTCTTGCCATAATTGCTCGCCTTTCTTTTAAGTGATATTCTCTTTGTTGGCAAAGATACGAATAAATGGTGAAACCACCAAATAATAAACATCTTTTCTTCATTTATGCCCCTTATCTCATTTCCTTATACCTTTTATTTCTTTTCTCTCCTTATTTCTTTTCTCTCCTCCTTTTATCTTCTTTCTTCCTTCTCTTATCTCCTTTCTCCCTCCTTCCAGTATTAATTTTGTGTTAATCTTAGGAAAAGTCTTGTTTAATATAGGATAAAGTTGTATCTTTGCCTAGTAGAAAGTTTCGTTCAGCGACGTTAAATGTGCGTTCAACGTCGCTGAACCTGCATTCAACGTCGCTGAATATCGGTTCAACGTCGTTGAACGGAACTTTCATCTAGGGATAAATACTTTTATCTCTAGGTTTGAGAACTATTATGATGAGGAGCAATCATCATTACTCTTGACTGTAATGGCTGTCTCAATATGGAGTGATAACAAACTTAATAAGAAAGGAATCGGTATGGCAAAGTACAAGTTGCAAGAGTTAACTGACATGCGTAATGAAGGCAAGCGTAGAGTTTATCCCAAGATAGTGACCAATCGGACACTATCCAGAAAAGAATTCATCAAGAGAATGCAGGGCTACCATCGTGGTATTTCGGAAAGTACCACGGAGGCAGTATTGCTAGATGTGGCTGATATGCTGGTAGAAATGCTCTCCATGGGCTACAATGTGAATCTGGAAGGTATCGGTACCTTCTCCCTCTCCCTCGGTTTCGAGGACGATAAGCCTACGGAAATGCAGAGTGAAGAGGATAAGATGACGTATCGCAAGGTGGGAGTGAAGGACATCAACTTCAAGGCATCTCCTGAATTTCTCAAGAGTGTGAAGCAGGAAACCGATCGCGGTCTGGAACGTGATATGGGTGGCGTAAAGGTGATTCGCAAGCAGCTCTATTCCAGAGATGAGCGCATCGCCCGTGCCCTAGAGATGATAGAAGCCAATGGTCTCATCACCCTCTCTGATTATGCCTACATCAACAACCTGAGCCGCACCGCCGCCTCCCTGGAACTGAAGGAAATCACCGCCGACCGAACTTCACCGATAGGTTCTATGGGCAGCGGTAGCCACAAGGTTTGGGTGAAGAGAAAAGAATAAATTTAAATGAGTTTTTATATTATTTTATTGGGATTTGCAAGAAACTTTCCGATTTTCTTGCAAATCCCAATTCTTTTTATTACTTTTGCAGTTGTCTTGCTGTGGATGGCTGGCGATGAGTCGCTGGCTAGGTAAAAATCCATGGCTTGGCCTATCATAATTAAGAAAGACGTGTACTACGTTTTCTTCTGGTCTATTGAAACCTAGGAAATTTCAAATTGATATTCAGATGAAGACAGCGGTAGGCGCCTTCGCTTACGTGTATATACACAGGCATAGGTGTGCCCTTTCCATTCTATGGGAAGAGTGCATCCTATGCTATCATCTATATGCAAGTTTGGCGTAGGTTTCTGTTGCTTCTTACCCTTAATATCAAAGGTTTTCCTAGGACCTCAATAGGCAAGGGTAATGCGAGTGATAGATTCCCTACGCCATTTCTGTTTTGGTAGCAACCATACAAACTAACAAGAATGTTTCTGCTTGGGGGAATGGCGGAAGTGCCAATAGCCTAAGGAAATACAGACAGATGAGCACTAAGTTTTTTAATAATACTCCTGATAATTCCCTGTTCGAGAAGTTCAAGGGAATAGCCCATAATATGCTTGATTTTCATGCCTTTCAGGCCGTAGTAGGATATTTCCGAAGCTCGGGCTATTTCAAACTTCGTGAGGAATTTGAACACGTCAAAAAGATACAGATATTGGTAGGTATCAATATCGACAACATATTCCGTAAGCAATCCAAACTCTTTTTCGGACAGATTGATGAACAAGCCGTCATCGATGCCTATTCTCACGATTTCGTTGAAGAAGTGAAGAATGCAGGCTATGATGAGCAGACGGAGAGAGGTATCCTCCAGTTTTGCCAGGACATCATCGACAAAAAACTGGAGATGCGTATCCATCGCAGTAAGAACCTCCATGCCAAATTCTATCTTCTTCTCCCCGAAAATCATAACCCAAACTCTGATGGCTGGGTTATTATGGGTTCCTCCAATCTATCCGATTCCGGAATGGGAACCGTGCCCAGCAACCGGTATGAGTTGAACGTGGCGATGAAGGATTATGATGATGTGGAATATTGCAAGCAGGAATTTGAGCAGCTTTGGGAGCAGGCCGTTCCTCTGAATCTGAAAGATCTCGAGCAGATGAAGGCGAAGACTCATCTTGCCCAGTTGACTACACCATACGAACTCTATATGAAGGTGCTGATAGACACTTTCGGTTCGCAGGTGGAGGATGACTTTACGATGGAAATGCCTGAGGGTGTGAAGGATATCCGCTATCAGCACGATGCCGTGATTCAGGGTTATCAGATGCTGATGCAGCACAATGGCTTCTTCCTTGCCGATGTGGTGGGTTTGGGTAAGACCATTGTTGCCACGATGATTGCCAAGCGATTTGTTGAAGCAAATGGAAGATACACCAATATCCTGGTGGTTTATCCGCCAGCCTTGGAAAAGAACTGGACTGATACCTTCAAGCTTTTCGGCATCAAGCGCTACGCCCAGTTTGTGAGCAATGGCAGTCTGAATAAAATCATAGAGGGCGAAGGCAACTTCCGTGAAAAGGGAGAGTATGACCTGGTGATTGTTGATGAGGCGCATAACTTCCGTGGAGCCACCGCTGGCAGATACGATGATTTGCAGTTAATCTGCAAGACTCCTCGCATGAACGAAGGTTTGGTAAAAGGCCATCACAAGAAGGTGATGCTGCTTTCGGCTACTCCGCTCAATAATCGTCCAACCGATCTTCTGAATCTTTTGCTTCTCTTCCAGAATGCCCGCTATTCTACCATCGAAGGCATCCAGAATCTGCCCGTAACCTTCTCTCTATGGATAGAAGAATATGATAAGCTGATGCGTGAGCGTAAGTTAGACAAGCATAACGAAAGAAATGCAGAATTTGCCAAGCGTACCGATGACCTCTACGAAAAGATAAGAACGCAAGTGATTGATAAGGTGACGGTTAGACGAACCCGAAACAATATCAAGAATGTGCCTGCCTACAAGAAAGACTTGGATGACCAGCACATCGTATTCCCGGATATTCTGCCTCCTAACGAATTGATGTATGAATTAAATGGTGGTTTGAATGATCTCTTCTATAGTACGATGGCGATTCTTACCGATACGCCTCATCCCGAAGATAATCCTACAGGAAAAGGTTTGCACTATGCCCGCTATCGTGCCGTGGAGTTCTTGCAGGGCGAGGCGCGCAAGAAGTATCCTACTGCCCTCCATATTTCCACCATGCTGACAGGCATCTATCGTGTTCACATGGTCAAGCGATTGGAGAGCAGTTTCTATGCCTTCCGCCGTTCGCTCCACACTTTCCTCCGCATTACCGAGGATATGATTAAGATGTTTGACCAGAACAAGGTGATTATCGCTCCCGATATCAACGTGAAGGATAAGCAAGCCAAGGGCTGGGAGTTGGATCGCATCATAGAATATGCCGTAGAAAAAGGCTTGAAAGAGGAAGATACGGTCTTTAAAGGTGAGGATTTCAGCGAACGGTTCCTGGAGATGCTGAAAGAAGATGCTGAGAATTTGAAGGATTTGTGCAAACAATGGGATGAGGTAAGCGAAGCCCCTAAGCTGGAACTGTTTATCGATAAACTGGAGCATGAATTCTTTGATAAAGAGATAAATCCTACAGGCAAACTGGTTATCTTCTCGGAGAGCGTAGATACCGTGAATTATCTGACGGAGCAGTTGCAGAATCGACTGCATCGCCATGATATTCTGGATGTCTGTGCCAGCAATCGTACCAACCGACAGGAACTTCTCCGCAAGTGCTTTGATGCCAACTATGCCGAGCAATCGGATGAATTCAACATCGTGATTACCTCTGATGTGCTTGCCGAAGGTGTCAATCTGCATCGTGCCAACGTCATCATCAACTACGATTCGCCATGGAATGCTACCCGACTGATGCAGCGCATTGGTCGTGTAAACCGTATCGGTTCGGTGGCAGACAAGATATACAACTACATGTTCTATCCGTCGATGCAGGGCAACCAGGAGATTCATCTCTATAGCAACGCCCTCATCAAGTTGCAGGGCTTCCATTCAGCCTTTGGCGAGGATGCGCAGATTTACTCTAGAGAGGAAATTGTGAAAGAGTTCCAGATGTTTAATCCTGATATTCAGGATGCTGTGGATAGAAACCTGAAGTTCCTGGAAGAAGCCCGTGAGCTTTATCGCACCCATCGCAAGCTCTACAATCATATCAAGGCTTTGCCGATGAAGAGCCGAACGGTAAGGGAAATCGGAAAACATCCTCATTCCACCATCGTCTATCTTTCTTCGCCTCAGAAGGTGGAGTATTATTGGGTTAAGGCTGACGGCAAGGCTTTGTCTATCCCATTCTTGGATGCGATGGACATCATGAAAGCTGAAATGGAGGAGAAGCCGGGTGACTTTGCGAAGGTGATGGATTTCCATTACGAGCAGGTGAAACTGGCATTGGAATCCTACCAGAAGGTGGTGAGAAAGGTGGTGGATGCCGAAAGCATGGAGAACAGGAAGAAAGATAAATCGACCAATGCCGTGCTGAGCATTCTCCGTACGATGAACCGAGCCTTGAATGCTGTGGATGCGGAGAAGACTGTGGCGCAAATCAAGAAGCTGGAGCAGATAGTGGAACTGGGCGTCTTCATCGGTCTCAATTCAAGCATCAACAGTTTCAATCGCCAGGTAAAGAAGCAGAAACCATCCAGCGAAGACCTCGTAGCGCAAATCATAGACAAGATAGATGAACTCTTTGAACGCTACAATATTCCGCTGGATACCGACGAGGAAAGAAACGAGGAAATCTTGGAACCGCAGATTGTGGTATCAGAGTCATTCATCTAAGTCTCTCTATATATAATAAGGTGTAAAAACAGAAAAAACAAAGATAGTTATGGCTACATATAATAAAGAAACATTCAAGCGACTCTTTCAGTCGAAGTTCAATCTTTCGAAGTGGCAGATGTTGTTGCAGGATTACTTTCATGCAGACAAGGTGCGTGTGAGTCCTGAGGTTTTGGACGAGGATGCCGAAGACCGCAAGGGATATTTCCTGGGCAGCATGACAACGCAAGATAATTATGAGTTAGGATTCTTCTATTATGAAATGGAGGATGGTTCGGTGCTGCGCCGCAAGGTGGGGCTTTGTAACCTGATTCGTCCTTATTTGGGCTATGGCTTTGATGCTGCCTTGGCGGTATTTAATGATGGAACCAACTGGCGCCTGTCTTTGATTTGCGACTTGAAGGAAGATGCTACCAGCACCAAGCGATTCACCTATGTGTTTGGTGATGAGAAGGCTTTTTATAAGACTCCTATACTTCGTTTTGAAAGCTTACGGACAAAAGCCAATGAGTTTCTTGAAATCAAGAAAGCCTTCTCTGTTGAGGCTCTTTCTGATGATTTCTTTGATGAATACCGTAAACAGTATGCCGAGTTCGTGAAATTCCTTACGGGTAAGGAATACGTAAAGAAGGGAAACAAATGGGTGGAGCAGAAAACAGGAGAGCCAGATGCCCAATACTTTACATCCTTTAAGGAGGATGATAAACTGGTGCGCGATTATATCAAGAAGATGATGGGTCGTATCGTGTTCCTTTATTTCCTGCAGAGTAAGGGATGGCTTGCTGGCAATCTGCATTACATGCACGATTTGTTCTATGATGCTTCTGATGAGGCAAAGGAAAATTTCCTGGACAAGGTGCTTGAACCTATGTTCTTTGGCTTGCTCAATACCAAGCCTGAGGACCGGAGTAGTGCGCCTTTGGTTAATGGAGTAGGGGTGAAGTATATTCCGAATGCCGGTGAAATTCCTTATCTTAATGGTGGACTCTTCCAGCAGGAGAAGATAGATGAAGTAGAATCAGTTTTCCCTGCCGGAATGTTCCAGTCGCTTTTTGATTTCTTTGATAGTTATAACTTTACGATTGATGAGAACGATCCGAACGATGCCGAGGTGGGTGTAGACCCTGAAATGCTTGGCAAGATTTTCGAGAATCTTTTGGAGGATAACAAGGACAAGGGTGCCTTTTATACGCCAAAGGAAATTGTTCGTTACATGTGTCAGGAGTCGCTGACGGCGTATCTGCAAACAGGTATCGAGGATGCAGAGGTAAAGGAACATATTGCTAACTTTGTGAAAACCAATGATGTGGAGGAGCTGGGTGGAGCTTCTTCAGAACTTGCCATGTCTATCGACCAGAAGTTGATAGACGTGAAGATTTGCGACCCTGCCATCGGTTCGGGTGCTTTCCCTATGGGTTTACTCCGTGAACTCTATGCATGCCGCAAGTCTATCGAAATCTTCGAGGAGGATAATGCTGCCGACATCAAGCGCCACATCATTCAGAACAACATTTATGGTGTTGATATAGAGAAGGGAGCCGTAGATATCGCCCGTCTCCGTTTCTGGCTTGCTCTTATCATCGATGAAAAGGAGCCAATGCCTTTGCCTAATCTCGACTTTAAGATTATGCAGGGCAACTCGTTGCTGGAGAGTTATAAAGGGGTGGACTTGGATGTTACTTCCAAGAAGCTGAAGACTGGTAAGGATACTAAGAAGACTCGTGGCGTTCTCTCGTTGGGTTTTGAGGAAACTGATGTTCAGAAGACCATTCAGGATTTGGTAAAATCATATTTTAGTATCACCGACCATACCTTGCGTGCTCAGCGTCGCCAGCAGATAGATAAGTATGTGAAGGATTACATCAAGGTTTGTGCCGAGGGAAACCATGAGGTGCAGGATGCTGTAGATGAGCTGGAGATTCCAAATGACCAGTTCTTCCTTTGGCATACATATTTTGCGGATGTATTCGAGAAGGGCGGATTTGATATTGTGATTGGTAATCCGCCGTATGGAGTATCAATAAAAGATGATTATCGTAAGGCTGTCGTTGCAAGTTGGGGAAATGTACCAGATTATGAAATATATTATTATTTCATAGTTTTGGCGGCGCCATTGCTGAAAGAAAAGGGAATTATGTCATACATTATTCCTAATACATTCCTATTCAATACTTTCGCAAAACATTTTCGTGAGATGCTTGTTGAAAAATGGAATGTGTTGGAGATTCTTGACTGTACAAAGTTTCCTATTTTTGAGTCTGCAGTAGTTAGAAATGCAATTAATCTTTTTCAAAAAGACTCTGAGGGCAGTAAGCAAGTTGGTTATCGTAATACCGCAAATGTAACTTCGTTTTCTGATTTATTGGAGCGTGAAAGAGTATTTATGACTGTTGAGAGTCTGTTGGCTATGAATCAGAATTGGGGGTTAGCGTTTTACTTAGGTGCGAATGACATAAAAGTTATCAATCAAATATCTTCATCAATTGATAGTATTTGCAATCATTATGATGTATCTCAAGGATATATTCCATATCGAAAATCAGATTTGATTAAGATATATGGAAAAGAAGAAGGAGAACGAATTGTAAAAGAACGACTATGGCATTCTCAGCAGCCTTTGGATAATACATATATTCAAGAGATTTATGGTCGTGATATTACTAAGTATAGTTATCATTCAACTGGCGAATATGTCAAATATGGAAAGCATTTAGCCTGCTATGTAGATTTGAAATTTTTTAATTCATCTAGATTGTTGGTACGTGAAATAACTAATCCACAAATAATAGCTTGTTTGTTGGATGAGTTGTTTGTCAATGATCCACAATTGATATCTGTAATTGTTCGAGACGAGCGTTATTCGTTAGAATTTCTGTGGGGAATATTGAATAGTAAGTTAGCAACTTATTACCATTTCCATCATTCTCCAAAGGCTACTAAAGGAGCCTTTCCAAAAATTTTGGTTCAAGATATTAAAGGTTTTCCTTTGCCAATAGCCTCAGATGAACAGATTAGTAGTTTAGGTAAGGTTTCAAAGAAAGTCTTAACAAAAAAGAAGAGTAATCTTTCGACTGACACTTCCGTCTTGGAGAATCAAATCGACTTCCTTGTCTATCACCTCTATGGCTTGACCTATGATGAAGTGTTGATTGTTGACCCAAAGACTCCAATCTCTCGTGAGGAGTATGAGGCATATAAAGAGGAATAAAAGACGGAATTTCGTAAGTGAGACTAGCTTATTACGAAATTGATATTCAGTATTTTAGTTCTAGCGATCCCGTGAAATGCAGGGTCGCTAGAATCCTGTTCCGAGTGTCAGAGTTGGGGAATATATTATAGGTAGAACTCTTTGTAAAGCTTTTGCCCTTGCATTGCAGATTGCTAGTGTACCCAGGGTGTTGCCCTGGGCTAAGAGCTTTTGGGCCTTCAGCCCGTTCTTGAACCACCTGCGGACGACATAGTATCCTTTAAATTCTGTTTTCTTTGAATAAATTGCTGATTTTTGAAAGAAATTGCGTAATTTTGCAACCGAAAAGAAATAATATTCAGTTTTTAATAGACAAATGGTAGATACATTACAAAACTTTTTAGTTCAGGTTAGCGATTTTCTCTGGTCGTATATCATCATCACCGTGTTGATATGCTGTGCCCTGTTTTTCACTTGGCGTACTAGGTTTGTACAGTTTCGACTCATCAAGGAGATGGTCAGGCTGCTGTTGAATCCCGACAAGATTCAACCGGAGGAGATAGGCCATGATGAGCTGTCGATGGAGGTAAAGGTGGATGGCGAGATGAAACATATCTCTTCCTTCCAGGCTTTCGTGGTGGCATTGGCCAGCCGTATCGGTACGGGTAATCTTGCAGGCGTAGCTACTGCAATCAGCATCGGTGGACCGGGAGCCGTGTTCTGGATGTGGGTGCTGGCTTTACTGGGTTCAGCATCGGCTTTCATCGAATCAACTCTTGCCCAACTTTATAAGCGTAAGGGCAAGACATCCTTCTTTGGTGGACCTGCCTATTATATGAAGTATGGATTGGGAAAGGGATGGATGGGTATTCTCTTTGCCGTCCTGATGATCATCACCTTTGGCTTTGCCTATAATTCTGTTCAGAGCAATACCATCTGTCTGGCTTGGCAGAAAGCATTCGGTATCGAACCAGCTACCATGGGAATTGTGCTTACTGCGCTTACCCTTCTCATCATCTTCGGTGGTATTCAGCGAGTGGCTAAGTTCTCTTCTACCGTGGTTCCTGTGATGGCTGTCGTCTATCTTCTGATAGCTGTAGGAGTAGTGGTTTGGAATATTGCCAGTCTGCCTAAAGTGTTGCTTGCCATTGTGGAGAATGCCTTCGGATTCAATCAGGCTGCCGGCGGAGTGCTGGGTGTTACGGTGATACAGGGCATCAAGCGAGGTTTGTTCAGTAACGAGGCTGGTGAGGGTAGTGCACCTAATGCAGCAGCTGTGGCTACGGTAAGCCATCCGGTGAAGCAAGGTTTGATTCAGGCTTTGGGTGTTTTTACAGATACCTTGGTGGTATGTTCCTGCACCGCCTTCATCATCCTTGTGAGTGGGGTAGATGTTACCGCATCCAATGGTATCCAGCTGACGCAGGATGCCTTGACCCACGAAATCGGAAGTATCGGCAATCCATTTGTGGCTGTGATGATCTGGCTCTTTGCCTTTAGTAGCATCATCGGCAACTATTATTATGGCGAGACCAATGTGAGATATATCAGGGATTCCAAGTTGGGCGTATTTATCTATCGCCTTGCTGTGGCAGCGATGGTGATGGTAGGAGCTGTGGTATCGCTGGATTTCGCATGGAGCTTTGCCGATATCACGATGGCTCTTCTCACGCTCTGTAATCTGGTGGCTATTGTTCTGCTTTCCCGCCAAGCCGTCTTCCTGCTGCAAGATTATCGTCAGCAGAAAAAGGAAGGAAAGAATCCTGTATTCAGCAAGGATAAGATGCCTGAGATTGCTGATAAGCTGGAGGCATGGTAATATACGGCTTTTATCTGAATGATGCAAGAAAAAAGGAAAAAGCTTTGAAAACAATCTTATTTTCAAAGCTTTTTCCTTTTTTCTGTACGTATTGCTTAAAGTATAGTTATAACATTGTCAAATGGTGGTATAACATATAGCTGTCATTGAAATCAGATCTGCTACCACCTGCGGACAACATAGTATCTTGTAGGGAATGCCAGGCTTACAATCAGGGCAAAAATCAGTACAGCAACAATTCCCACAATAATATAGGCTATTACAACACAAATCAGATATATTGCCACTATACTGAGGAAAGAATAGAGCATCATCCAGCTTGCTGCCTTCTTGCCATATTGTTCCTTGTCTTTCTTATATCTGTACCAAAGACACAGAACGGGGGTTGCTATGGTTAATGCTACACCTGTCAGTGATAGGAAGATCTGCGAAGTGCTGTCCTGTTCTGCCAGCGTTGCCAGATATCCAAATAATATGGTAATCACTACAGTTGCTAGTGCCGCCAGTACGGGAACGAGGAGCAACTTGTTGAATCGTTTGTAAGGTATCACTTCCGTGCCACATTTCCCATTCATCCATTTTGCCAATTTCTGGTATCTGAAAACATAAAAGAAAGTGAACACAATGGCGATAAGACCGAGGGCGCCTCCAACAAGTGACAGGAGCAGCAACGCTATGCTCATTAATACTCCAGTTTCTTCCTTTTCGGCGCTTTGCTGAGTTCCTGCTGGTGCTTGCATATCCTCTTTCTTGGCATCTGCATTAGAGGCTTGTTTCCCTTTCTGTTGGGCAACGGCAGTCAGTTCCGTCTTTTCATTCTTGGCGTCTTCCTTGACATCCTGCTGTGTGGCAGCTGCAGGCATTTCTTCTTCTACATCAACATCAGAATCCGGTTCTGGCTCAAATCGTTGGCAGCAGTAAGATGCCACATAAGCCGTTTTGCCCTTGTAGAGGAATCTGATCATGTCGCCATCCATACCTTCCTCCTCAAAAGTATCACCCTGATGCATCATGCCCAACTTCGTAAGATAATTAGGCGAATCCCACACCGTCAGGTCGGCATCTTTCACCTCCCACATATCGCCTTTCTCAGCAAAGCCAGCCATAGAAAGCAATGCGAAGGCGAATACTAACAATAGTTTTACGTATTTCATAAGCCCTGCTCCCTTTCTTCCATTTTCTTCATTTCCTGTTTCTCCTTTGCCTTGTCCCATGCAAAAGAGAATAACTTGCCAAAGAGGCGCAGCACACGCATGGCTATCCATTTGATGACACGCACAATATCCCACAAGATTTCTTCACCAATATTACGCATAATTCTTAAAATTTAAGTTAGACATTTATTATTTGATTATTTACTACTACATTTCGCCGTTCACTTAGGGATGCTAAGTATAACAAGAGAATGACTGAATGCAAAGATAGCGACAATTACCATACAAAGCTTCAAACGACAGTAAAAAAAGGATATTTATATTCATTTCTACGGATTACCATCGTATGCAGCCTATGGTTTTCCGTAGGTAAAGGGACGTATGAACGGAAAAACAACAGCCGCCACCTTTTTTAACAATAGAAAAAATGTCTCTTCCGATTATTTTTCATATCTTTGCACGGACAATCGTTTATGATAGTAATTGCAAATAACGTAAATATAATAGCAAATGAAGCAAACAATACATCACAGGCAGCAAGCCATATTCACATATATTTTCCTTCTGTTATCATCCATCGCTTTCCTTGCCGCTTGTCAACGTGACAACTGCAAAGACGAGAAGCGGGCATATTCCTTGTTTCTGAAAGCCGTCAACTATAATGCTGATGGTGATAAGAAACAGGCCATCCTTCTGATAGACAGCGCACTCAATATGAACTGTGCCGATACCACTCGCAGTTGGCTTACCAGCGAGAAGATGACCGCATATACAGACCTGGGACAGATGAGAGAAGCCATAGAAATCGGAAAGAAAGGCATCCCGTTTGCCGAGAAGATTGAAGATTACGATGGCATGCTTGCCATGTGTGGAGCAATGGGCATCTGCTATCGCAGAATCGGAGAACTGGATTCCTCGCTCATCTATTATAAGAAGGGTATCCAGAAAGCCATAAAAAGTGAAAATGCGGAATATGAGATTTATCTCTACAATTGTATCTCCGTGCTTTTCAACGAACAGAAGAGATTCAGGGAAGCCATAGAGTACTCCGACAAGGCTGAATCTAAAGCTATCGCTATCAACGATACCATAGAGCGTTTGTCTGCCCATGCCAATAAAGGTGCTGTCCTGATGCGACAGGGAAATTACCGGAAAAGCGTCAATAGCCTTACTTCGATGTGGAATATGGTAAAGCAGGCCAATTATAATGTGTTGACCCTCAAATACCTTTCTCCGTTGCTCAAGTCGTACTTGCAACTGGGTAAGGCCGATTCCGTCGCCTTCTATCTCACATACGCCAATGAAGCCTGCCGTAATCTGGCACCTACGAGCAATGGGGTGCTAGGCATATTGGAAATCAAGGCCGACTTGTTGGGGCAACAGAAGAAATACGCTGAGCAATGGCTACTTCTGGACAGCATCGGCAGGTTGGCGGGTACCAATCTGACGATGCCTAAAGACAAGCTTCTCGCCACACAGGCCAGATGCCTCAACAATATGGGTAAATACACTCAGGCATACCAGGCAATGCAAAAGGCATACATGAAAAGTGACTCTCTCAAGCAGAGTGACATCGACAAGCAGTTGAGTGAGTTCAACATCAAGTACAAGACCTTGGAGAAAGAAATGCTGATAGAAAAGATGAACCACGAACAGAGCTTGCTCTATATCCGTATCTTATGGCTCATCCTGGCACTCATCATATTGTTGATAGCCATTCTTGTCATCCTATACCGCAGGAAACTCGACAGGCAGAGAGCCGAATTGTCGGAAAAGACATCCTATATCAATGGTGTGGAGAATGAGCGCAAGCGTCTGGCCAAGGAATTGCATGATGGAGTATGCAACGATATTCTGGCGGTGAATATCATGATGCAGACCAATAAGGAGGAAGCAGAAAGATTGCTTAAAAATGTGGGACATGATGTACGCCGTCTTTCACATGAGCTGATACCACCTAGATTTGACAACACTTCGCTTGCGGAGCTGATAGAAAGCTTCTGTCAATCGGTAACAGTCGAAAACGGAACCATCGTCAAGCCATTCATCAGTACCTCTTTCAATGCGCAGAATCTCCCGGACGGCAAGGCGATAGAGATCTACCGCATCATCCAGGAATGCGTATCCAATGCCATCAAATATGGATACAGCAAGATGATAAGCGTCACGCTGGATACCTGTGGAAAGCAGGGGAGCATATCCATCATCAACGATCTGTCACCACTTCACCCTATCAGCCAGGGCAAGCCAGGCATCGGCAAAGATACCCTGAAGATGAGAGCTGAAGCTCTGCAGGCAGAACTCGATATAAGAAATGATGGAGAAGAGTATCTGGTAGAACTCAAGTTTCAACTATAATCTGCGAGCAAAGGCTTGCGAAAAATTACGCTTAAAAATGTATCATCATGGAAAAGAGCAAAAGCATCCTTATTGTAGATGACCATCCTGTCGTCTTGGTTGGTTTGAGGGCACTCATCCTGCAAGATGGTGTCTATAAAAATGTACAGACCGCCTCTAGCCTCCTATCTGCCAGGGATATCATCAACAGGGAGAATATCGATACCGCTATCATCGACTTGGAACTGAGTAATGAGAATGGTCTGCTGCTTGTCAAGCTGCTTCACCATAAGCATCCCAAGACCAAGATCATTGTCTATACGATGCACGAAGAAATCTGGACGATACGTCAGCTGATGGACGAGGATGTAGATGCCATAGTTTTGAAAGGTGATGACCCGCAGGAACTTCTTACTGCTCTGCACAAGATAGAAGAAGGAAAGGGGTATTATAGTCAACAGTTTTTCAGACTGATCAATCAGCAGAATGTCGAGCAAGTCAACCTCTCTAATAGAGAACTCGAAGTCTTGGAGCACATAGCCGAGGGACATTCGACCAATGCCATCGCCCGGGAGTTGAACATCAGCAACAATACCGTAGAATTTCACCGCCACAACTTGATGAGCAAGCTGCAAGCCAGCAATGTGGCAAATATGGTGAAAAAGGCGATGCAGATGGGGTTGGCGTTCATCAAGCATTGAAAACTATCTTATTTTTTTCTTCTTCATCATCGGCTGATGTTCTCATTATTATTATATAGTTCTATTTTACTTCTGTGAGCTTACCCGTTTGGGAATCGATGATATAACCATGCAGATTGACATCCTTTGGTACAAGAGGGTGAGTACGGATGGTATTAATCGTATTTCTTACAGAATCCTCGGTGTCGTGGAAGCCCTCCAGCCAATGGTCTAGGTCGATGCCGCAAAGTCCGATGGTGTCGATGACATCCTGATGGATGCCGCGCTTGAGCATCAATTCCTTCATCTGCTGGCCGTTCATGTGGCAGGCACCGCAGTTGGAGTGGGCGATGACCATGATTTCCTCTACACCCAGTTCGTAAATGGCAACCAGGAGGCTGCGCATGGCGGAGTCGAATGGACTGATAACCAGTCCACCGGCATTCTTGATGAGCTTGGCATCTCCATTCTTCAATCCCAATGCTGTCGGCAGAAGCTCTGTCAGGCGGGTATCCATACAGGAAAGGATGGCAAGTTTCTTGTCTGGATATTTGCTTGTAAGATACTTCTCGTAACCTTTGCTGGCTACGAATTCCTCGTTATACTTGATAATTTCCTCTATAATCATAGTAGTGCAAATGATATGTGAAACGAAATTTTCCTATTTTTCAGGGGTAGGCTTGAGATAAGCCATGAACTTCTCCGGCTGATAGTTGAGAACCAGCTCGTCAGGGAACTCTGCTTTCTCTACCAGCGGCATGATGTTGCTGTAGTCGGCAATCATGGCAGAGAAGTGGGCATCACTTCCGAAGATGACAGGGGTCTCGTACTTCTTGGCAAGTTCCAGCAGTTCCAGATTATTAGGAGCTGCCACCGTCTTGTGGCGGATGGGAGCCATGGAGTGATTGTTGATTTCGAGCAGGGTATGCGTCTCCTTGGAAACCTTCATCAGAGCCTCGAAATCCAGTTCTGCCGTTCCATCTCCAGGATGGGAGATAATCTGCACGAATGGATTGCGCATGGCATTGATGACACCCTGCGTGTTCTCTTCCTTGGTCCCTCCCTGCCAGCAAAGGCTATGAATGCCGGCGATTCGGATATCAAGCATGCGCCAGTAATCCTCATCGAGGTCAATATCGCCCTGGGTATTGAGGATGTTGAGTTCTGCTCCCAGCATCAGCTTGATTCCATAGAGCTGACGGGGAACGCAATGCAGGTTTCTGAAATAGATGGGATCACAGGTGCCTGGGATATGTGGTCCGTGCTCTGTGATTCCCAGTATTTCCAACCCCTTTTCTTTTGCAGCCAAGGTCATTTCCTGCAAACTGCTGAAGGCATGACCCGATGCTATGGTATGTGTATGAACGTCTAATAATGTTTTCATACTGCAAAGGTACGGATATTTTGCGAATTAGTTTATTTCTCCATGATTAAAAAACATTTTTTTCTTCGAAAATAGATGTTTTCCCACTTTTTACGCCTCCTCCTTCTTCGTTTTAGGAAGTACGAGGTTGAGAATCACGCCGATGACGGCAGAGAGACCGATGCCGGAAATGGCGAAGGAACCGGAGGAGAGGACGGCACCACCCAAGCCCATCGTCAGCATCACCGAGATGATGATGACATTGCGGGTTTCATTCATATCTACCTTGTTCTGCATCAGATTCTGAACACCCACACTGGCGATGGTGCCGAAAAGAAGCAGCATGATGCCACCTAATACCGCTTGAGGTATGCTCTGCAGCAAGGCACTCAATTTGCCCACGATAGAGAAACAGATGGCGGTGGCTGCGGATATGCGAATCACGGCAGGACTTGTGACCTTGGTGATAGACATCGCTCCCGTTACTTCAGAATAGGTAGTCTCAGGAGGACCACCCAGGAAGGCGGAACAGAGACACGCCACTCCATCGCCCAACATCGTGCGATGCAATCCCGGATCTGCCACGAAATCCTTCTTCGCCACGGCACTCACCACATACACGTCGCCGATATGTTCCAGCACCGGTGCTATCGCCACGGGTAGCATATAGAGAAATGGCGCCCAGGAGAAATGGGTGATGGTATCGAAGCTTACCGGACAGGAGAACCACGAAGCCGCTGCTACATCCGAGAAATCTACCTCGCCCATGCAGATGGCGATGACGTAACCCACGATAACGCCCGAAATGATAGGCACCAGCTTCATCAGTCCCTTGCAGAAGGTAAGTACCAGGATGGCGGTGATAAGCGATGCGAAGGCGAGAACCCAGTTGGTCTTAGCCATATTCACAGCGCTGCCCGAAAGGGAAAGACCGATAAGGATGATGGCGGGTCCGATGACTACCGGAGGGAAAATCTTATCCAGCAGTTTCTTGCCCTGCCATTTTACTAGGGCGCTCATGATGAAATACACCAGGGAGACGCTGGTAAGTCCGGCGATGGTTCCCGGAAGTCCCCACTGCTTGGTGGCAGCGATGATAGGAGCGATGAAGGCGAAGGAACTGCCCAGGAAGATAGGCACCTTGCCCTTGGTGATGAAGTGAAAGAGAAAGGTTCCCACACCTGCGGTGAAGAGAGCCGTTGCCGGATCGATGCCTATCAGGAGAGGCACCAGAACCGTTGCACCGAAAGCCACAAATAGGAATTGTACTCCCACAAGAGTTTTCTTGGTCATAGAAAGTTGTTCTGTATTCATTATTATTGTTATATGAAAATGATTCTTGTTTCTGTTTATAGCTTGCTAAATCTTTGCAAAAATACGAATAAAGTTTGAAAATACCAAGAATCTCTTTCTTTTATTTCGCAAATCCTTTCTTTTTCTTCATTCTCTTTCCCACAAAGTTCCAGGAAGGCATCTTCTTCAGGGTACTTCTCACGGGCTGTACATCCCAGAGCAGGAAGATGATCAGCACGGCAATACCGATGAGACAGGTGATGCCATAGAGATTCCGGATGCTGAGCATCAGAAGATTGGTGGCATCGTAGGGCAAGCCGCGCGACATGTTGTCTGCCATCTGATAACGGAGCCCGAAACTGTACAGACCTGAGCACATCGCCGACATCGGACCATTGCGGATGATGCCTGCCATCGTCAATCCCATGAAGAAATGCTGGAACGGCATCAGTTCTTCCAGATACACGGTGAGCATGCAGAAGAAGATAGCATTGCCGAAGCTCCGCAGAAAGCAGGGCAGATAGAGTGCTTCGATGTTGAGACCCGGATCGATGAGGAAATACATCATCACGGGATAACATACCATCGTTGCCACACCTATCGTGAGCAGACGGGTGTATTTCTGACAGAGCACCTTGCACCAGAAGAGGCAGAAGAGGCAGCCGGCGATGGCACCCGTCCATTCCACGAAGTTGAGCACATTGGTGGTGATGTTGCCGAAATGCAGCACGCCACCCGTAAAGGCGGTTTGCAACACTTTAGGCGTACTGCCCATAAACTCTACGAATGCAAAAAGGATAAGCAGCGGGATGAGTCGCTTATACTTCCATGCCGCCGGAGCGATGTAAGGGTGACGGATGTGGAGCATTCGCTGGATGCAGAAATATCCGGTAAATATAAAGAGCAATACATCCATCTGCATGATCTTCGAATCGAGCCAGTTGTAGTGCTCGCCGTAGGTGAAGAAGAAGATGAACTCCAGCATCCATGCCGACCACAGGATGCAGCCCAGATAATCGATACTGATGAAGGGCAGGGGTTTCATGAAGCGGAAGTCGTGGGTGGTGACATACACGATGAGTGCCGCCAGAAGCAGGGCTCCCGTCATCGCCCAGTTGATGATGCGCCAATCCTGATAGATGTAAATCAGGTGTTCGGTGATCCAAGGCGAGAGGAACATATTTCCCAGCACGATGCAGTAGAGCAGGGGGAAGAAGATGGTGAAATCGCGCTTGGAGGTCATCCACAACTGGATGGTGCTCATACATTCGAAGGTTCCGCAGAGCTTGAAGAAGCCTGCGATGTAAGCGAGGATGCACATCAAGGGCACTGAGTCGGTCCACATGATGAGGAAATTACAAGCTGCCACTACCAGTGCCGCATTCAGCAGGAGCTGGCGGTTGGTAAAGTGGAACTTCATCTTGAAGAGGAAGGGGAATGGCATCGCCACGCCCACCACGTTGAACATGATGATCATGAGCACGTCTTCTCTCATCAAACTGTACTCGCCCATCACCTGGCTCATGGCTCCTCCATAGATTCCGCCCGACATCAGGAAGATGAAGGCGAAGAGGAGATAAATCCATGGCTGTAACCGGCGAGGAATATATCCATTGAACGAAGGAACCCGGAAGGGTCCTTGAAGCATTGGAGGTCCTGGCATTTTTTATAATTAATAATTTATAGTTTACAGAACATTCTATTTGATGCGAACCTTGGCTTCTACATTCAGTCCGGCACGGAGCAGGGCTATCTGTTTCGGGTCGTTATCCTTGGTAAGGGCGATGCGCACAGGCACACGCTGCTCTACCTTTACGAAGTTGCCGGTGGCATTATCCACAGGAATCATGGAATAGGCATTGCCGGCTGTGGCAGAGAGAGCCTCTACCTTGCCATGGAATACTACACCTGGGATGGCATCGGCGGTGAAATCTACAGTCTTGCCCACGGTGATGCCGTCCATCTGAGTCTCACGATAGTTGGCTACCACCCAAACATCATTGTCATCCACGATGCGGGCGAGCATCTGACCAGGCTGTACCAACTGGCCTTCGTGAATATCCTTTCTTCCCATCACGCCATCGCAGGTTGCCACGATTACAGTATAGGAAAGGTTGAGGCGAGCCAGGTTGAGCTGTGCTTCTGCCACGCTCTCTCCGGCACGTGAACCGCCGAGCTGCTGGGTCTGTACATTGCGAACTGATGCGGCACTAGCCTTGCGGCTGCTAGCCTGCTCATAACGTGCCTTGGCTCCCAGATAGCGGGCATAGGCGTTGTCGTATTGCTGACGGGTTACCGCATCCTTCTTCATCAGGGCTGCAAAGCGGTCGAAGTCCTGCTTGGCATTCATCATATCCACACGAGCCTCCTCGATGCCGGCAGCCGCTGTCTGCACATTGGTATTGGTGGTGCCCATGCTGGCAGTAACTACCGAAGAACTTGACTTGGATCCACGCAAGCCTGCCTCTGCCTGAGCTACATGCAGACGAAACTCTGCATCCTCGATGATAACAAGGGTATCGCCTTTCTTTACGTGCTGATAGTCGTTGAAACGAATCTCCTTGATGAATCCCGGTACACGGGTATTGATAGGGGTGATATGGCGGTTTACCTGTGCATCATCTGTGTAAGCCACATCGCTGCCATGATAGAAATGGCTGAAACACCAGCCGGTAGCTCCCAGGAAAAGGAGGATAATCACTACATTATATATTCTCTTGATAATCTTCTTGCTCATAATCTCTTGATAATAGTTTTCGATAAAAACTCTTAATTCTGTTTTTAAAATTAAATTTCTCCTGCCGCGTTTTTTGTTAAATTTCTCCTGCCACGTACTTCATACGATAGTAGGCATAGACGATGTTGATGCGGGCATCCACCTCGCTGAGCTCGGCATTGAGCTTGAGGTTGGAGGCATCCACCATATCCGTAACCAGAGCGAGCTGGCTGAGATAGCGGGCATTCATCACGTCGTAGTTCTGTTGTGCCAGCTCCACGCTCTTTCGCTGCGTTTCCAGTTCTACGTAGGTTTGCTGATACTGCACGTAGGCAGCCTGCACATTATTGTTAAGCTGCTCTGCCTGAACGGCATGTGCCTCTTTAGCCTGTCGGGTCTCTACGGCTGCCTGCTTGATTCGCTTGTTGCTCTTGAAGAGAGAGCTGAGGCTGTATTTCACACCCACGCCCACATACCATACGTTGAGGTTCTTATCAACAGGTGGTAATTCGAAGAGGATAGGTCCATCGAAATTATCTGCGGCAACGAAAGCCACTTTTGGCAGAAGATCGCTCTTGGCAATCTTTTCTTTCTGTTCGGCGATGCGGATGGCGTTGCTGCTCTGCTCCAGGAGTGGAGAGTTCAGGGTGCCTGCCGTCTGCCAGTAAGCCTCGCCTTCCTTGCCGTAGGTTTTGTCGGCGATAGTAGCATCGGGGATGATCTGAATCTCCTGGCTTGTCTGGTTCATCTGGCTTCCTTCATTCTTTTGGCTTCCCTGGTTCATTCCTAGGGTATTGCAAAGCTGATGGTTCAGGATGCTCCGGTTGTTTCGGAGCGCCGTAAGACCGAGTTTGAGGCTTTCCATCTGGAGTTCGTATCGGGTGATGTCGTTCTTCAGCGCCATTCCGTGTGTCTGTTTCTCCTTGATGTCGTCGATGAGCTGGCGGGTCAACTCGATGTTCTTTTCATACACCTTGATGCGGTTGTCTATCTTATAGAGGTCGAGATATTGCCCCAGGGCGATGAAGCGAATCTGTTGACGGGTGAGTTTTACGCCTACTTCTGCCTGCTGCTTTCCGAGTTCGGCGAGTTTGATGCCTGCATTGATGGCTCCACCGGCGTAAACCACCTGCTGTGCCTGGAAGGCGAAATTGTTGCCGAAATGTGGGGATTTCAAACCATGAACGTTGCTGAAGTCGCGGTCGGTAATCAGCGCATTGCCGATGTAACTGAAAGAGAGGGAAGCATCGAGGTCGGGCAGTTTCTTGCTTTTGGCCGCTTCGATGCCGAGGTGGGCTGCTTCTACTCCTGATAATGAAGTGCGAAGGCTCTTGCTGTTATCCTCCACCTTCTGGAAGAGTTGGCTGATGGTCATGTTTTCTTTCTTGCTGGCAGGCAAGGAAGCAGCCGTCCCTTCGGTGGTTTGTGATTGAGCCGAAGCCCAATGGGTTCCTCCTGCAAGCAGAAGGCCTACAAATAAGATGTTCTTAATCATTGATCATTACTTTTTGAATTTCGGGTGCAAAGGTACGGAGTTTTGAGCGAACAATCGCTTTAAATATTTCGTAGTGGATGGACGATTTGGGAATAATAGTTCTTTTATCTCACATATTTTGTGTAATTTTGCAACCGAAATAGGAATAAAGAGATATAATAACTCTATATATAATAAGGTGTAGATGGAATTATCTGAATTAAGTAGTCAGCAGGAAGCAAGCCTTTCCTGCTCTGGTTTGGAGGAATGGCAGGAGGGTCCGCAAGTTTTGACTTACGGAGCGATATTGATTTGCCGGAAGGGAAAGGCGAGACTGAATGTGAATTATAAGGATTGGGAACTTTATGAGGGGGCGGTGATTACGCTGTTTCCGAATGATGTAGTGGAATTGAAGGTTGACGGGGATTGCAAATCCCCTCAAACTGAAAATGGGGATTGCAAATCCCCTGAAACTGAAAATGGGGATTGCAAATCCCCTGAAACTGAAAACGGGGATTGCAAATCCCCTCAAACTGCGAACAGCTTCCAAGTTGAAATCCTGAAATATAATCCTTCCTTGCTTCGAGAAGCAAGCTTGCAGCTGGAGCAGACGGTATATTCTTCCTTGCGGGAAGACCGCTGTCGGCAGGATACCCCCGTGGTGACAAACATCATCAATGGGATGTTTGGTTTATTGAAGGTATATTTCGACCAGTCGGAGTGTACCTGCATCTCGCAGTTGGTATTGTGCCAGTTGAAGGCATTCTTCATCGGTTTTCATGAGTATCTTCAGCGCAATCCGCAATACCGACCAGATGAAGTAAAATCGTATCGTGTAAGAGAATTGTTCAATCGGTTTATGATGCTGCTGGAGAGGGACTACAAGATTTCAAGGGATGTGAACTATTATGCCGAACAGATGAATATCTCCTCGAAATATCTGACCAACATCGTGAATCAGGTGACGGGGCATACCCCCAAGACCATCATCGACCAATACGTGATTCTGCAGCTCAAGATGCATCTTAAGCGGACCACGCAAAGCATCAAGGAGATGGCTTGGGAGTTTCATTTTGCCGACGTCAGTTTCTTCTGCCGATATTTCAAGAAGCATACAGGTCTGACACCGCAGCAGATAAGGTCGTAATCACAACCTTCAGTTTTTCTCTGATCTCGGCTTCTTCTATCTCGCCGATGTATTCGGGTGACAGCGCCTTGAGTTCTTCGAGGCATCCCATCTGCATCATGGTGGCGATAGGGAGGAGCTTATGTGCCGCCTTTCCTATGCGGTCGGTAGATAAGGATTCCTCTTCTACGGCTTCTTTCAGATTCGTGAGATGATCGGCAAGTTCCTGCTTCACGGTATCAAGAATCTCCTTCGCCGCTTCTTCGTCGCCTCCGGCAAAAGCAAGAAGAGCATCCAGCTGAGGATTGGATTTCTGCTGGGATGATAAAACTGGCTGGAGTGATGAATCAGGCTGGGATGGAGTTCCAGACTGGGCATCCAGTTGAGGCTGGGACTCTATTCCCAGGATATCAGACAGTTTCTCCATACTGAATGGCTTGAACAGGCAATCGTCGAAGCCGGCTTTCAGAAGCTGTTCCAGGATGCTTGTATCGTGAGCAGTCATCGCCACCACCATCATATTGGTATGGTTGATGTGGGCAATCATATCCATGCCGTTCATCTCCGGCATTTCGATATCCATCAGCATCAGGGCTGGCTGTTCGTTATGTAGTGTGGTGAGGGCATCCATCACATGATTGCAGGCGAAAACCTGCCAGGTGTCGCCTACGATGCGGCGCAACATCTCCTGGAGAAGCTGGAGCTGCAGCTTGTCATCATCTAGAATCAGAATCTTGTGGTTGGCAAATTCCGGCTTCTTCTTTATATCAGTAACCTGATGGCTGCCAGAATTCTGTCCTTCCTTATCTTGAGCAGAATCGGGAGAAGGATCATGCTTAACTTCTGATGGAGCCATTTCCTGAGACTCCTCCATTGGTGCTGGCTCGATAGGGATGGTGACGATGAAGGTAGAACCTTTGCCCAGGGTAGAGTGGAGGATGATTTCTCCACCAAGCAGCGAAACCAGTTCCTGGGTGATGGACAATCCCAAACCGGTACCCTCGATGCCCTGGGCGCTCTTCAATCTCGTAAACGCCTGGAACACCTTCTGTTTCTCCTCATCGGTCATTCCCTTTCCCGTATCCTTTACGCTCAGGGTAAGCGTAGGCTTGCCCAGAATTTCTGAAACCTGTGCCTGGATGGTAACGCTGCCCCGATCGGTATATTTGATGGCATTGCTTACCAGATTATCCAATATCTGGCGAATGCGGAAGGCATCAGCACGGAAGAATTTCTTCTTCATTGGAGAATCCGAAGTTTCCGAAGAATCCGAAGTTCCCATCCCCTTCATCTTGCATTCGAATGAAATCTCCAATCCTTTCTCTTCTGCCCGCAATCTCATTCCCTCTACCGATTCTGCTACCAGTTGTGCCGGTGAGAAAGAAGTAGGCTGAACCTTCATCAGTCCGTTCTCCAACTGATGATAATCGAGCAGCGAGGCAACGAGATGTGAAAGATGAGCAGCAGAGTTCTTGATGTTCTGGAGGCATTCGATGCCCTTTGGATTGTTGACATAATCTTTCATCAGATCGATGAAGCCCGAGATAGAGGCAGCTGGCGCCTTGATATCGTGGGTGATGGTGAGGAGCAGGCGCTCGCGCTGGTTCATGATACGCTGGATTTCCTCATTGGCAGCCTCCAGGTTTTCCCTGTAGATGCGCTCCTTTCTGGCATCGCGCCAGATAAACCAGATCATGATGACGATGGCAAAGAAGGCTACGATGGCGAGCAGTTCCATCTGCCACAACAGATGCTTTCTTGCTTCCATCGCCTTCTTGATGGCTTCCTGCATATTGTCTTTTTCACGCTGGTGCACATCGCTCAGATGTTTGGCGGAGCGCAGGGCGAGTTTGGCACTCACCATCTTCAGCTCTTCCATCTCCCTATTGATGTTCTGCTTGTGGCCTTGCGTTTCCACTTTCTCCTTCTTGTCTATCTGGTCGAGGATGGTCGCTACGTTTTCCGCCACGTTGACTGGGGTGGTAACAGAATCGATGACAGCCCGGTTGCTGTCCTGTTTTACGCTTAAGGTTTCGGCGTGCTCCTTCTTGAAGGCATCGGCGAGTCGGCGGAAGAACCCCCTTCGGGTCTTCAATACCTCTACCGTCGTCTTTTTCGCCTCGTGGGTTTGAGGTGCCTTGGAGTGAACCAGTATGGAATCCTTTCCCGTATTCAGATTCTTCACCTTATTCTGCAGATAGTTTTGGGTAGGTCTTCCTGCCATGGCATCAGACAGTTGCTTCAGGTTTCTCTGCTCCTCTTTGAGCAGGGAAGAAATGGTACTGTCGGC
Source organism: Prevotella sp. TF12-30 (assembly GCF_003436715.1). Taxonomy (NCBI): domain Bacteria; kingdom Pseudomonadati; phylum Bacteroidota; class Bacteroidia; order Bacteroidales; family Prevotellaceae; genus Prevotella; species Prevotella sp. TF12-30. The sequence goes on from NZ_QSQJ01000002.1 coordinate 140,039, forward strand.
GGCACCCCTTTTCTGGATATACTCGCGCGAAGCTTCATTGATGGCATTGATGCTCTTGGTGTTGCTATACACCAGACTGATTGCCAGAATCATAATAATGGCAATGGCGCTATATCCGAGGGCTACCTTGAGAGGAATATTGTTCTTGTGCATGAGAAATCGTTTAAAATGATGAGCAGACTGATATCTTGCTCAATAGATATTTGTTTGCAAAGTTAATGCAAAAAAATGATATTAGAAAACAAAAGGGCTAAAAACAAGTCAGGAGACCAATGAATTCTATCATTAGTCTCCTGCCTGATTGAAAGCGACGCGTAATTACTAGTGTTATTCTATCTTTTCCTCAGTTAATTACTATTTTTTAAAGGTGATATTACTCTGCTACAGTAGAATCTGTTGCTGTCGAGTCTGCTGGAGTCTCTGCTGGAGTTTCAGCTGGTGTTTCTGCTGGATTCTCTTTCTCTACTGTTGTGTCTGCTGGAGCAGCTGGTTCTGCTGGAGCTACTGTGTCAACTGGAGCAGCTGATGATACGCTTGCCATCTTGTTGCTGGCGAATACATTGCTAACTGAAACCATAACCATGGCAGCGATAGCTGCGAAAACTAACTTTTTCATAATCTTTTGTTTTTTTTATTGTGAATATTATGTTTATAACTTTCTTTGTGAACAGCCTTGCTTGCGTTACTGCTCATTGGCGTGTTCACTTTCTAATATCACAATCTGCGTGCCAAAAAACAAAAGAATTATCTAATAGTTTGATTATCAGCAGTAAATGCTTTTTGTTCCAGAATTCTACATTGTGGAAACTGTGGAACTGGTGTGGAATTATTCCCCAAAAAGTTGGGGAATGGTCATCAGATTCCCCATTTTCCCCATTTTCCCATATCATCAAAAGACGTACTTCTTTCTATCAGATACCGTATTTCTTCATCTTATTGTAGAGTGTCTTTCTATCTACGGCGAGCAATTGTGCAGCCTTACTCTTGTTGCCGCCTGCTGCTTTCAGCGCAGCTTCTATGCGCTGCAGTTCCGTTTCCTCATCGTGCAGGGCGGTAGGAGCTTGTGGCTGGATATGCGCCATACTCTGTTCCAGTTCGGTTACTCCGATGTATCTTCCGGTGGCGAGCAGGGTAGCTCGTTTCATCACATTGTTCAATTCTCGCAGGTTGCCCGGCCAGTTGTAGGCGGCAATTCGCTCCTTGGCTTTGCCGTCGAGTCCTTCCACATTTCTGTTCAGCTCCTTGTTGGCGTGCTTGATAAAGAGGTCGGCAAAGAGGAAGAGGTCGGCACCACGGTCTTTCAGCTCCGGCATGTAGATGGTAAACTCGTTGATACGGTGGTAGAGGTCTTCACGGAAGTTGCCTTCTGCCACGCGTTGAGCCAGATTCTCATTGGTAGCGCATACCAGTCGGATATCGATATCTATTTCCTTGTTGCTTCCCACCGGACGGATTTTTCTTTCCTGGAGGGCACGGAGCAGCTGCACCTGTACTTCATAGTTCAGGTTTCCCATCTCATCGAGGAAGAGAGTTCCTCCGTTGGCAATCTCGAAAGCACCTTTTTTGTCCTGGTCAGCACCTGTAAACGATCCCTTCACATGACCGAAGAATTCTGATGCCGCCACTTCTTTAGGGATGGCACCGCAGTCGAGTGCGAAGAAAGGTTTATTGGCTCTTGTGCTGAGTTCATGGATTCTTCTAGCCACATATTCCTTACCCGTACCGCTGGCACCCAAGATAAGTACCGACATAGGGGTAGGAGCCACCAGCGAAACGAAACTGTAGAGCTTGCGTGAAGCCTCGCTTTCACCTTCCAGGTATTTGGGTACATCCCCATTGGCAGATGAAGCCTGATTTCCTGCCTGCTTGCCAGGTGCTGCGTTTGTAGGAGTAGAATTTGTGTCTGTGGAACGCTGACTATCTGCTGAGGCAGCATACGGATCCTGTTTTTTCGGAGTCTTGATAGCTTCCTTGATCTTATCCAGAAGGATTTCCGGATGGAAAGGTTTTGCCACATAATCGGTAGCGCCCGATTTCATGGCGAGCACCACATTCTGAATTTCTGCATAGCTGGTCATCACGATGAAAGGCACCTGCACGCCATGCTTTCTCATCCATTGCAGCAGGAAGATGCCGTCGTGGTCTGGAAGGCGGAGGTCTGATAATACCAGATCGAATCCTCTTTCTGCCTCCTCGCAAACCTGTATGGCGGCCTTGACCGAAGTAGTTTTCTCCACCTCGAATCCCTTCTTCCTGAGCCATGTCTGAATCATGGTTCCAAATGCGATATCGTCTTCAACTATTAGAATCTTTTCCATATTATTGCGATCTTACTGTCTTGTTGTATCTTTCTTATTGTATCTTTGTCTTCTAAAAAGATAGAGTCGTTTCTGAGTGCAAAGTTAGCACTAATATTTGGAATCAGCAAGGAAAAAGTGCTTTATTGTTTGAATGATTCGAAAAAATTAGGAAGTAATCACATAAAAATGAAAACAATCTGAGTTTTTTAACACTTCATCAGTCTCAGTATTCAGGAAAAATATGTATTTTTGCATAATAAAACGAATCTATACAATATTATCGTACTAACAATAGTAGTTATGAAGAAACAAATACTTACATTGGCTATGCTGTCCGCTCTGGCGCTCTCAGCTCATGCCCAACAGCCAGCCAGTCAGCTGTTGCCTTATCAGAACCCTAACCTTTCTGCCGAGGCAAGAGCCAATGACTTACTTTCACGCCTGACCCTGGAGGAGAAGACGAAACTGATGATGGATGCTTCGCCTGCCATCTCCCGACTGGGTATCCCTCAGTTTCAATGGTGGAACGAGGCGCTGCATGGTGTGGCACGCAACGGATATGCCACGGTTTTCCCTATCACCATGCACATGGCTTCTTCCTGGGATGATGCCTTGCTCTATCAGGTGTTTACTGCCGTAAGCGATGAGGCGAGAGCCAAGGCGCAGGTGGCGAAGAAGTCGGGTAATGTAAAGAGATATCAGAGTCTGAGCTTCTGGACTCCGAATGTCAATATCTTCCGTGATCCTAGATGGGGACGCGGACAGGAGACTTATGGCGAAGATCCTTATCTCACTACACGTATGGGACTCGCCGTAGTGAATGGCTTGCAGGGACAGTCGTTCGACGGCAAGCCGCTGGCGGCTCCTGGTGTTCTGGCTTCTGATCAGTCTAAGGCTCCCCAATATGTCAAGACACTGGCTTGTGCCAAGCATTTCGCCGTGCATAGCGGTCCGGAGTGGAATCGCCACGTCTTCAATCTGGAGAATCTGCCAGCCCGGGATTTGTGGGAGACTTATCTCCCTGCCTTCAAGTCGCTGGTACAGGATGGACATGTGGCTGAGGTGATGTGTGCCTATCAGCGTATAGATGGTGCTCCTTGCTGTTCCAACGCCAAGTTTGAGCGCCAGATCCTCAGAGACGAATGGGGATTCAAGGGACTGATTACCTCCGATTGCGGAGCTATCTTCGATTTTTTTATGCCGGGCTATCATGGTACGGCAAAGACCGCTACCGAGGCAACTGCCCAGGCTGTGAATGCCGGTACCGACCTGGAGTGCGGCAGTGCCTATCGTACTATTCCGCAGGCTGTGAAGGCGGGAATGATCAATGAAGATAAGGTAAACCAGAGCCTGAAGCGTCTGCTGGTGGCTCGTTTCCAACTGGGCGATTTCGATAAGGATGAAACCGTGTCATGGACTCAGATTCCTGAGAACGTCATCGCCTGCAAGGCTCATAAGGATCTGGCTGAGAAGATAGCTGAAGAAGGTATCGTACTTCTTCAGAACAGAAACCAGCTGCTGCCATTGAACCGCAATCAGAAGATTGTGGTGATGGGACCTAATGCCAATGACTCCATCATGCTGCGAGGCAACTATTCGGGTTATCCTACCAGTTCTACCACCATCCTCCAGGGCATCCGCAACTATATGAAGGGGGCAGAGGTGAAGTATGTTCCAGCTTGTACCTTGACAAGAAACGAGGTGCAGGAAAGCCGTTTCAATCTCTTCCGTGAGGGAATGAAGGCCACCTACTGGAACAATCAGGAACAGAAGGGTGAGCCGGTGGCTACGGATGTGATGAAGACTGCCATCAATCTGAGCAATGGTGGTAATACCGTGTTTGCACCGGGTGTGAATCTTACTCATTTCTCAGCCCGCTATGAGGGAGTGTTGACTCCTGACAGGGATGAGGATCTTACCATCAATATGGGTATTGATGATGGTTGCCGCCTGATAGTGGATGGCGATACCATCGTGAATATGCGAGAGTGCTGGGGCCGCGTGGCGCCTATCATCAAACCGCTCTCTCTGAAAGCAGGCAAGCCGGTTAAGATTCAGATAGATTATACCCAGAAGGAAGATGTGGCTGTGATGCAGTTTGATATCCTGAAGACTTCGAAGCCTACCAACGAGCAGATCCTGGCAGAGGTGGGCGATGCGGATGCCGTGGTATTCGTAGGCGGTATCTCTCCAAATCTGGAGGGCGAGCAGCTTGAGATTGAGGAGCCTGGATTCAAGGGCGGCGACAGAACCGACCTGGAGTTGCCGAAGGCTCAGCGCCAGGTTATCGCCATGCTGCATCAGGCAGGCAAGCGTGTTGTCTTTGTCAACTGTTCGGGAGGTGCCATCGCCATGGTTCCTGAGACGGAAAATGCCGAGGCAATCCTTCAGGCATGGTATCCTGGTGAACGGGGTGGTGAGGCTGTAGCCAAGGTTCTCTTTGGCGAGGTGAATCCATCGGGCAAGCTTCCGGTTACCTTCTATAAGAGTGTGAACGATCTTCCTGATTTCCTCGATTATACGATGAAGAATCGTACCTATCGTTATTTCAAGGGCGAGCCTTTGTTCCCATTCGGTTACGGTTTGAGTTATACCTCTTTCGAGTACGGCAAGCCTACCCTGATGCAGGTGAAGAGCAGGAAGCGTGGCAGCAAGGCTGCTGATTACAAGCTGATGTTCTCCTTGCAGAATACGGGCAAGCGAGAGGGTACCGAAGTAGCGCAGGTTTATATCAAGCGTGTGGATGATGTGGATGGACCAATCAAGAGTCTCAAGGTATTCAAGCGTGTGTCTTTGAAGACTGGCGAGCGCCAGATGGTAAGCATCGATCTTCCTCGCAAGAGTTTCGAGGGTTGGGATGCCCAGACCAACACCATCCGCGTGGTTCCTGGCACTTACCAGGTATTTGTTGGCGGCTCCAGCGCTGATGCAGCCAAGACTAAGATAGAAGTGAAGATCAAGTAAGCCTCTTTTCATAGAGCTTGTCTTGGAATACTCAAAAAAGGCGATAGGTGCACTAACTCTTGAATCAATAAGATTTAGTACACCAGGTAACAATATGGAAACGAGCGGAATTCTGCTCGTTTCTGTATTTTGCAATATGCAAAGAACGCCTTAATTCGGGGACAAAGATACGATATTTTTCTAAATCTCGCATAGCTTACAAGGAGAAAACCTTGGAAATTAGAACTTTTTACGTTAAAATCCATATTTGACAAGCAGATTTTGAAGAAAATATTTGGAGTTTCCAATAAAAAAGAGTATTTTTGCAGCAACAAATCCCACCACGCCTCTCAACGATGCGTACCACGGTGGGACTTCGCTTTTTATAAAGGGTATATGGATTACGACAAACAACCGATAAACGTAGATGAACAGGTTGCCTTGCTCCAGAACAGAGGGCTGGTGATAGAAGATATTGCAACTGCCAAATTGCAGCTTTGCAATCTCTTCGGACCAAAATGATTCAGATATTTTCTATGGAGCATGGCGCATTTTGGTTTATGGATGCATCACTGTTCAAGAATGCAGACTTTTATGAAGGCTGCCTTGACAATATCAAGAAAGAGGTGTCTCGTTCAAATGAAGATTTCATCAAGGAGCATTCCGAGAAATATACTTTCCCTTCTCTCCCTCCTGTGTGGAAAACATTGGAGGTCGTTTCGTTTGGTACGCTTTCCAAATTATTTTGTCTGTTTAAGGACAATCGTCTTAAAAAGCAAGTGGCAAGAGAGTTTGGACTACCTCAATACACTTACTTGGAAAGTTGGATAAGGTGCATAACCGTGCTTCGCAATTGTTGTGCACACCATGCTCGTATATGGAATAGGCGTTTTGCATTGAAGCCACAATTGCCAAATCGGCTTCCACTTTCTTGGATTGCTCCAACCCAAAAGCCTATCAAACTTTACCATCAGTTATGCACCTTATTATATATGGAGCAAACTATAACTCCTTGTATGGATTTGAAAAGTTCGCTGCTCAGGTTGCTTGCAGATTATCCCAATATTGATTTACATGCCATGGGCTTTCCACAAGGATGGGAAAACGAACCTTTATGGAGATAGCAACAAGTGTTCGGATATAAGTCTATCCAAGCACTTGCTGCCACAATGTCCTCTTTTCATATTTTACCTCGCCTTGGCAAGATATTGCTCTAGTACAGGGCAATATAATGCCAAGGCGAGGCAAGAAACGATGCGTCCTCTCGTATTGGAGGAATTGGCGTATCAGGTTTTCTTCTGATGCGTCGTATAGAATCCTAATCTCTTTTTTACTCTTCACCTTTCACCTTTTCGCCCGAAACCCCGATAAACACTGGGGTTTCGGGAGGTGAAGAGTGCTTACTCACTCTTCACCACTCTTCACCACTCTTCACCTGCCGGAAATCTTCAGATGGATGCTGTAGAAACGGAAAAAATAAATAAGGTGAAGAGGGGGTGAAGAGTGGTGAAGAGTCAAGTTGACTCTTCACCCTATTAAAGCTTCTGTATATCAGAAGATTATGATGGGCTGGTGAAGGGTGAAGAGTGTTTTGCAATTTTTGTGCTGAAACTCTATCTGGAATATTCAAAAGGTGATAATCTTGTTGTTATGCAAAAAAGGTGTGCCATCATACAATGACACACCTTTTATAATTATTTTAGTGTTCTGCTACGATCTTGTAGTAAACATCCTTTGCCCAGAACAAAGTGCTGAAGTAGCCGAGAGGCTCCTTGTAGTACTTGCTGATGGCAGCCTGGACATTATCCTTGTTGTAGTTCAACTCATCACTTGGATAAGGCAAACGACCCGGAGGTGTTGGATAGCTAGCCAGCTGATTGTCCTTTGCAAAGCTTACTTCTGGATAACCTGTACGGCGTGTTACATTCCAAGCCTCAAGCAAGTTTGTCCAACCAAAGTTTAACCACAACTGAGTACAAACAGCTTCTTGGGTTGGCTTCCAAGCTTTTTCAGCGTATGCAGCGATTTCTTCAGCTGTAGGCTCAATCAAATCGCGGTTAGCATTGTAGCTGTCATTGCCCTTCTTGTAGAGAGAACTGTTTTTCTTCTCATTCCAGAAGTATTCAGTTGAAAGTTCAACACCCTTGATGAAGCATGCCTTAGCTTTAGCCTCATCCTTGGTAACACCATAGCCCATCAGATAAGCTTCAGACTTGCTCAAGCTTACTTCTGCAGCACCCATCCAAAGACCAAATACGTTGGAATTACCTTCGTATTCTTTCCAACCTGCTACAGCCTGTGAGTCAAGTACACAATAGTAGTTAGCTGGATAAAGCTTACGTTTCTGATAGTCCTTACCTTTTTCTGTAGCGATATCAGAAATTTGTGAGCTAGTTTTTGTAACATCGTATGAGATATACTCACCATCTGGGTTAGGATCCAACATTACCTGGATACGTGGGTCGGTATCTGCTGTTGGAATACCATTGGCTGGCACGTTCAAAGCATCAAGCATAGCCTGTGATGGAGTGTAACCTGTCCAGAGAGCTTGTGAAATGCTCTTGCCCCAGTTGAAGTCATCTGAGTTTGTACTAGGCTCAACACCCATGTTATCTGCGTTGCTTTCAATAACTGGGTACTTGGATGGATTCTCAACGATTTCCTTGATTGCGGCATGAGCTTCGCTTGTTACGCTACCATTTGTTGAAAGATGGAGAGCGATACGAAGACGAAGTGAGTTGATGTACTTCTGCCAGCGAGCTGCATTTCCTGCTGCAATGGTATAATCCTTGGAAGCCATTGCGTTCTGTACGGCTGTAGAAGGACCACCTTCTGCAAAATAATCACCGGCTTCTTTAAGATCAGCCAGAATCATCTTGTAGAGGTCTGCATCATCGTCGTAAGCAGCTTTCTGCTTTGCACCGGTATAGTCGCTATTCTCCCATAAAGTGCCGGCACCCTTGAATGGAACTGCACCAAAAAGTGACAACATCTCATGGAGCTGAGACTCCAGTATAGAACGGCTAACCATCAGGTAAACCTTGTTGGCGTTCTGTTCTGACTCATCAAGCTTATTGTATGTCTTCTCCAATACGCGATATTGAGTCAGCATATCATAGAAGTTAGTCCATCGGTCGTTGAAGCGGCCTTCACCACCGCCCATAAAACGTCCTTTTCCGTTGGAAGAACCGATCATTCCACCAAAGACACCTGATGTCTGGGTCTGGCAATAATAGCGATAATATACAGGGTTCAACCAAGTATTACCTTTGAAAAGTACGGCAGTGAATACGTCTGGCACACTTACCGTATTGGTTTTTGAAGGATCTGGATATTTCTCGGTGTAGTCTGTATTAGAGCATGAACCGAGAGCAACGAGTGCCAAACCAGCCATCATGATTGAAAATATCTTCTTTTTCATATATGTTTCTTAATTAACTATGAATTACTAATTTAATTAGAAGCTAGCACGGAGTGAAACACCGAATGTACGGGCACTGGCAGTAGAACCACCTATCTGTGACTGATAGATCCAGCTTGTACCATCAGTAGTTTCTGAATCGAACAGCTTCAATGAACGATAGATATAGAATGGGTTACGTGCGAATGCAGAAATCGTCAGGTTGGTGCAAGCAAACTTCTTGGTCAAAGAGGTTGGCAATGTGTATGCCAAGCTGATTTCACGGCATTTTACGTAACTGTTCTTCTGGATAGCATCTGCGTAACTCTTGGTTGCACCAGTACCCCAACCATATTGGCTGTCATTGATTTCAAACTGGGTAACGATGATATCGTTAGGAGTGCCGTCTTCCTTTACACCCTTCTGGATAACACCATTGTCCCATACCAAATGACCATCAATCTTAGTCTCACCACGCTTGTAGTTGCTGATAGTTGAAGGATCTACTCTTACGATAGAACCCTTCTTGCTAACATCGTCTGCAGTACTATAGTAGAAGAGACCGCCAGAGGCTGCGTCACGTGAACCTACTGCATCCTTGATGTTACCAGCATCCATCATATACTGCCATGGCTGGTTGAGTACATCACCACCAATGCGGAAGTCGAATGACATATCAAGAGCCCAGTTCTTGTATCTTAAGCTGGTACCGAAACCACCAGTCATCTTAGGCATGGCATTACCCACCTTGTGGCGTTCTGTTGTGTCTGCAATGCGAAGACCGTCGGCACCAATGATGTAGTTGCCCTTATCGTCGGTCTTCCAGGTATATGCATACCAGTCACCCATAGATTCACCTACATGAGACTCAAGGCTGGCTGCACCACCATCGAATGTCTGGTGAGAAAGAACATCAAGTCCATCTGCCAGCTTCTTTACCGTATTCTTGTTCCAAGCCAAGTTACCACGGAGCTCCCAGTTCCAGTCTTTGTTCTGGATAGGTGTTCCATATACGCTCAACTCAATACCCTTGTTGGTCAACTCACCGATATTCATCAGCATACTGCGACCACCCATAGAGGCTGCTGCAGAAGTCTGGAGAATCTGATCCTTGATATCATTGTAATAGTAACTGAATTCCATACCCAAGCGGTTGTTCAAGAACTTGTTCTCGATACCCAACTCATACTCATGCTTCTTTTCTGGTTTGATGCCTTCGTTACCGATCTCGGTATCAACAAATGCGTATGTATAGGTATTGTTCTTATTCAAAGAACCCTGCTTGTAGGCCATGTTTGCTCTGTAAATCTCAGGAGCATTACCTACGATACCGTATGAAGCACGAATCTTACCATAGTTCCACCACTTAGGACACTTATCTTTCAGAAGTTCTGTGTAGAGAACACTTGCACTAACTGATGGATACCAGAAAGAGTTGTTGCCGTCAGCCAATGTGGAAGTCTTCTCCTGGCGGATGGTTCCTTCCAGGTAAGCCCAGTTGTCGAAGCCATAGCTGGCTGTCAGGAACATACCTGTGCGGAGCTGGTCTTGCTTATTCATATCTGCACTCTTTGTACCAACGGAAGCATTCAAATGGAACCAGTTTTCCTGTGACAGACCATTTGTTGTGCTGACACTTGACTGATAATATGACTCATGACGTCCATTCCAACCGAAATTGGCGGTAATGTTATGCTTCTCAGCGAAAGTCTTGTCGAACATCAACATGACATCACCATATACGATAGAATACTGGTCGTTGCTCAAACCGTATGAATCAGAGAACTGACCTGTAGTAGAGAACAAGTGTGGAGTTTCTGCACGGTTCTTATTCTCAATCTTATTGGTTGTGATATCTGTAGCGATACGGGCACTCAGCTTCAATCCAGGGATGATGTCCCATGTAGGGTTTACAGAACCGATAAAGCGAGTGTGATTCTCTTCCTGTGTCTTACCCAGGATATTCCAGAAGTACTCTGACATCAAAGAAGTAGAACCCATTGGTGTGTAAAGGAACTGCTCGTCTGGAGTCAAGGTCTGGTCAGTTCCGCCATTGGCACGGTAGATACTGTTCTGGTATCCCTGACTGGTAAGTGTGTGCTCACGGATATATTTAACATCTGTGAAACCACCGAACATTCCAGAATAGTTACATACCAGACGGCTGATACGATAAGGACGGTTCTTGATATATTGTGATGTGAATGTTGCAGCATAGTTCAACTTGATGGTCTTGGTAACATCAAATGTACCATTTAAGTTGAAGTTGTGCTTATTGTTGTTAGAGTTATACTGCATTGCCTGTACATCATTGTATGTATAAGAGAAACGCAGGTTGTTGCGGTCTGTACTGTTGGTCAATGCAAGATTATAAGTCTGGTTTATACCTGTACGGAAGATATCTTCCCATTGGTTGTGATCAATAGGAGTAAATGAACGTTCTGTACCATCAAAGTAGGTAACCTTTTTGCTGGAATCATATCGGGCACCATAGGTATAGATGGCTTCGCGGTTTGGAGTAACAATGTTGTTGCCATTGCGGTCGAAGCGAGTGTTACGGAAACCTGTAGCTGCTTCCTGTGTGTCGCCAAGAGCCCAGTTGTCATAACCAGGACCGAATTCCTTCTGGATTTCAGGCATATAAGCCACCTTGTCGAAGCTTACGTTTGCGCTGAAGTCAACATGAGTTCCGGTTCCTTTCTGTCCCTTTTTGGTGGTAATCATTACAACACCATTAGCTGCCTCTGAACCATAAAGAGCTGAAGCTGCTGCACCCTTCAAGATAGAGATATTCTCAATATCCTCTGGGTTGATATCTACGAGACCGTTTGAGTTGATTCGCTGATTGCTCCAATAGTCATTATTGTTGGTGTTACCATTATGGATTGGCACGCCATCAAGAATCAATAAAGGCTGGGTATTACCATTGATAGAAGAAAGACCACGAACAGAGATAGATACAGCTGATGTACCGCCACCAGGTGCTGACTGAATACGAACACCTGATGCCTTACCATAAAGACCAGCTGCCAAATTTGCACCACCTGTTCTGTTCAAATCTTCTGCATTGATAGAGCTGACTGCATAACCCAACTTCTTGGCATCCTTCTTGATGCCAAGAGCAGTTACTACGACTTCTTCAAGTGCTTTTGAATCGTCTTTTAAAGTGATTTCGAGAGGTTTGCCATTGTAAGTAACCTCTTTAGTTTCAAATCCTACGTAAGAAATGCGGAGAATAGTTCCCTTTTTCACACCCTTGAGTGAAAAGTTACCATCAATGTCTGTCACAGTTCCGTTGCTTGTTCCCTTGATGAGAACAGAAGCACCAATGACTGTTTCGCCAGTAGCATCCTTGACGATACCTGTACATGTCTCGTCTTGCTGTACGTTCTGTACGCTGTTAACGGCAGGAATACCTGCGTAAGCAGCACCAGCAGAACCAACCATCAAGGCGAATGCCAGATTCATTGTTTTGTTAGTTTTTGCCATAATACAAACTTTTAATGTAATGAATAACTATTAATATTTAATTGTTCTTGCTTGAGATGTTTAATTATACTCACTTACAATCTGATTTTCTTTTATTTATTATCTAGGTTGGTAAGTTCATTTAAAAATGTTTTGCAAAAATACGTAAAAAGTATTAATTGATATAGAAAAAGCTGTGAATAATCTTTAGTTTTAAGACTATTTAACCAAAAATAAGCAGTGACCGACAACAAACGGCCACTGCTTACTCGATTTAACCTAAAAGTTTGCCAATGCTGCGCAACTTTGTGCGATATCCATAGATGGCAATCACCACGAAACAGATGAATGGAAGAATGAACGATGCATTGGTAGATGGCATTCCGAATACGGTATGCATATCAATGATGGATGCCTGCAAAGGTGGCAGGACACTACCGCCCAGGATTGCCATGATGAGACCGGCTGCACCAAACTTGGCATCATCGCCAAGTCCCCTCAGGGCTATACCATAGATGGTAGGGAACATCAATGACATGCAGGCACTTACTGCTACCAGGCAGTAGAGACCCCAGATGTTGTGAAGGGCAATGACGCCGGCTGTGAAGCAGCCACCTGCTATCGCCAATATCATCAGTAACTGTCCTGCATTGAAGAAGCGGAGGATGAAGGTGCAGATGAAACGGGAACAGCAGAACAGTACCATCGCTACGATGTTGAACTTCTGCGAGGTGACCTCGGCATCAATCTCAGCCATACCTTCCTGCATCAGAATGCGGGTACCATACTGAATGATGAAGGTCCAGCACATAATCTGTGCGCCTACATAGAAGAACTGGGTGAATACGCCTTCACGATAGTGCGGCATGCGGAAGATGCGGCGTAGGGTAGGCATGAAGTTGATCTTGTTGTCTTTCTCGCTGTTCTTCGGCATCTTGGTAAACAGGATGACGAAGAAGATGGTGAGGATGACCAGACCGATAATCAGGTATGGATTGATCAGTACCGAAAGGTCGTATTCCTTGATTGCCTCAAACTCGCTAGCCGAGAGATTGGCGCGCCCAGCCGTATCAAGCGGGTTGAGTTTTGCCTGTATAAAGTTCATCGCCACATACATACCGAGCAGCGAACCCATCGGGTTGAACGATTGCGCCAGGTTGAGTCGGCGTGTTGCCGTCTCCTCCGTTCCCATCGACAGAATGTAAGGGTTGCTCGATGTCTCCAGGAAGGAGAGTCCGCAGGTTAGGATGAAGTAGGCGAGGAGAAATGGATAATATTCGCCCATCATTTTTGCCGGATAGAAGAGGAATGCACCGAAGGCATAGAGTCCTAATCCCAGCAGTACGCCTGCCTTGTAGGAGAAGCGGCGGATGAAGATGGCGGCAGGGAAAGCCATGGCGAAGTAACCGCCGTAGAAGGCTACCTGTACCAGTGCACCATCCGTAGATGACATTCGGAAGATCTTGGAGAATGCCTTCACCATCGGATTGGTGATATCATTGGCAAATCCCCACAGTGCAAAGCACGATGTGATTAATATGAAAGGTACGAGGTAGCTCACCCCGTCTTTCATCAGGATTGATTCTTTCTTTTTTTGTTCCATATTTCAGGTTAATATTGTCTGCGTTTATGTTTGTAGGGTAAATATTCTGATGGATCAGATGCTGTGTCTTACCACAGCTCTCAGCTCGTCGATATCCTTGATTTCTCCCTTGGCAAGTGCCTGGGTCAGGATGTTGCCCATACCCGTAGCCTCTATAGGACCCGCAATGACTGGAACGCCCAATGCTTCGGAGGTGAGACGGTTGAGTAACTTGTTCTGTGAGCCGCCTCCGATGATGTGCATGCACTTGATTGGTTGCGGTAACATCTCGTTGAGGTGAGCAGTGGCCTCGGCATACTTGGCTGCCAGCGACTGGAGTACGCAGCGCACGATTTCTGCCTTGGTCTGAGGTACCTGCAGCTGGTGGGTGGCGCAGTAGTCGATGATAGCCTGCTGCATGGATGCCGGATTCTGGAACGCTGCGTCATCCACAGGGATGATGGCATTGATGTGAGCTTCTTCTGCCAGAGGGAGGATGATGTCGAACTGCTGTTCCTCGCCATTCTCCTTCCATTCAGCCATCAGTCTCTGCATGATCCAGAGACCTGTGATGTTCTGCAGAAAGGTGATGCGACCGCCGATGCCGCCCTCGTTGGTAAACTCTGCCTTTCGGGCTTCCTCGGTAAGGATTGGCTTTTCTATCTCAACACCCAGAAGCGACCAAGTTCCCGAACTGATGAATGCCATCGGGTATTCATCTTCTGTGGCTGGTACGGCTGCTACCGCACTGGCTGTATCATGAGAACCTACTGCGATGACATCCACTTCTCCGAGTCCGGTTTCCTCTGCGATGTCGCGGCGCAGCTTTCCTCTTACGGTGCCCGGCATCACGATCTTGCCGAAGATGTGGCGTGGAAGACCCAACTGGTCGATGGTTTCCCAGTCCCAGTCCTTGGTGGTTGCATTCAGGAGTTCTGATGTGGATGCGATGGTATATTCATTGTTGGCTTCGCCTGTGAGATAGTAGCTGAAGAGGTCTGGGGTGAAAAGCAGATGAGCTGCCTTCTCCAACTGTGGACTGTTGGCTTTCTTCAGACTGTATAACTGGAAGAGGGTATTGATTTCCATCACCTGTGTGCCGTTGATGGCATAATGTGCCGATGGATCAATCTGCTTGAACACTTCTTCCGGCATTCCCTTGGTACGGGCATCGCGATAGCATACCGGGTTGCCCAGAAGGTTGCCGTCCTGGTCGATGAGACCGAAATCCACTCCCCAGGTATCGATGGCGATGCCATCCACCTTGAGTCCCTTGGCTCCTGCCATCTTCAGTCCCGTCTTCATATCCTCGAAAAGGGCGAGGAAATCCCAATAGACGTGGTTGCCTAATCTTACCTGTCGGTTAGGGAAACGATGGATGAGCTCCATTTCGAGCTTGCCGTTTTCTAGTTTTCCGGCAATCACTCGTCCGCTGCCTCCACCGAAATCTATAGCTAGATAAATCATAGTTATTTATAAATGTTTGGGTAGATAAAAGTTGTTTCGTATAAAAAGCGGTAGGAGAGTGCCCCGTTAGCGGGCAGCTTTCTCTCCTACCGCTTCTCTCATATAGAGGATAGAGGCTTATTGTTTCTTACCTAAAACGTAAACCTCGAGATCGTCGATTTCTTCCGGTGTCAGTGTGGTGTATTTGCCGCCACTCTGAACGATGATTCTACAAGCCATCTCAAAGAACATGGCACGCTCGAACACCTCATCGAAATTCTTGCCGCAAACTACCTGTCCGTGCTTCAGCAAGAGAGCAGAGTTGTGATCCTTCAAGGCTGCGATGACTGCTGCTGCCAATTCTGGAGAACCAGGACGATAGTAAGGAATTACAGGGATTTCCTTGCCTACGTGGCATGGAACCTCTGCTGTTACATTGAAGTCCTTTGGAGTTTCCTGCATGCAAGCCACAGCTGTTGCAAAAGGAGACTGGAAGTGGAGAACCACATCGCAGTCAGGACGCTCACGGAGTACACCGAGGTGGAATCCGCTCTCCATAGAAGGTTTAACGCCATTGAGTACTTCGCCCGTTGCTACCAGGCACTGAGATACTTTCTCCTTCTGGAGGCTAGGAACCCATGAACCTGTGCCAGAGACAAGTGCCTCGTCGCCGATGCGCCAAGAAAGGTTGCCACTACTGCAGATGGTGAGAGCTGCATCGCCTACGCGGTGAGCCTGCTCCAGGAATTTCTGAATATGCTCTTCTGTAATCATTTTCTTTTTCTTTCTATTTGAATGATATTCGTACTGATGGTGTTACACCTTATTTATATATAGGACCATAGTTCTTGCAAGCACGGAAGTCTGCACCTTCCTTGTCCATACCGAATGCGTTCCAAGATGCTGGACGGAAGATCTTATCGTCCTCAACATTGTGCATGCATACTGGGATGCGGAGGATAGAGCAGAGCGTGATGAGGTCGGCACCGATATGGCCGTAGCTGATAGCACCATGGTTAGCGCCCCAGTTGTTCATCACTGAATATACATCCTTGAATGGAGCCTTGTCGCAAAGACGTGGAGCGAACCAGGTAGTAGGCCATGTTGGGTCTGTACGCTTGTCGAGAACCTTGTGAATCTCAGGATCAATCTCTACAGTCCAACCTTCTGCCAACTGGAGCACAGGACCAAGACCCTTTACGTGGTTCAGACGAACCATGGTTACAGGCATGCCGCCCTTGCTGAGGAAGTTGGAAGAGAAACCGCCGCCACGGAAGTAGTCACGGTTAGCTGGATACCAGGTAGTTGCCTTCAAACACTTATCTACATCCTCCTCGGTCATCTCCCAAGGCTGCTTCATGATTGGGTTGCCCTCAGCATCTGTAGCCTGACCAGTACCGTCGAGTGTAGTAGCACCTGAGTTGATCAAGTGGATGATACCACCAGCTGCCTGACCTGTAAGTTCCTTACCGGTAACACGCTTCACAGCCTCTGGACTCCAGTAGGTACGAACGTCGCTGAAGATCTGAGCACGACCTGTCAACAGGTGGTTGAACAGCATGGCTACGCCGTTGCCAGCATCATTCTCCGTAGCGAGGATGATAGCCTCACGGATACCGTTCCAGTCGAATGAAGTATTGAGGAGAGCCTCAGGATAGTCGCCGTTAGGATAGAAGTCTGTCCACTGACGCTGTCCCTGGAAACCACCGGCGATAGCATTGTGGCCCAATGCTTCCTCCTTGAAACCTAATTCTTTCAATCTTGGGTTACCGTGCATCAAGTCACGCATGATGATAGTCATCTTCACGATAAACTCCCAGTCAGCATCCTTCTGCTCACGTGTCTTTGCCTTTTCATTGTTGGCGATGTCCTCACCCTCATTGCACATACAGTGCTCGCGGGTCCATGCCATAGCCTTCTCGTACTCCACAGGGTCGTAGATACCCTCAGTCATACGGCGGATAATCTCAGTAAGGTCAACACTTTCGTTGCGCATACCGAGGTACTCCTGGAAGAAGTTAGGGTCAACGATAGAACCAGCGATACCCATGCAGGCGCTACCCATAGAGAGATAAGACTTGCCACGCATGGTAGCTACTGCCTGAGCTGCTCTTGCAAAGCGCAGAATCTTTTCTGCTACGTCAGCAGGGATAGAGTCATCCTCCAAGTCCTGTACATCATGACCGTAGATGCCGAAAGCTGGCAATCCCTTCTGGGCATGAGCTGCGAGAACAGCAGCCAGATAAACAGCACCTGGACGCTCTGTACCGTTGAATCCCCATACTGCCTTAGGCCAGTGTGGATTCATATCCATAGTTTCTGCACCATAGCACCAGCAGGAAGTAACGGTGATGGTAGAGCCAACACCCTCGCGCTCAAACTTTTCTGCGCAAGCAGCACTTTCTGCTACACGACCGATGGTACTGTCAGCGATCACGCACTCTACAGGAGAGCCGTCGCCATTACGTAAATTCTCTGAAATCAGTTTGGCTACAGACTTAGCCAAATTCATGGTTTTTTCCTCGAGGCTTTCTCGTACACCTCCCTGACGTCCGTCGATGGTAGGACGGATACCGATTTTAGGATAGTTACTCATAATTCTTGTTCTTTAAGTTTTTATAGTTACTATATTTTATATACATTATATTATATGTAAGCACAAAGATAGTGATAAAAACTGAATCTTATCACTACCTTTATACTTTTTTATATTTGTTTTTCTTTATTTAGAATTAAACTTGAATGCCAGAGGTTCATTCTTGAGTCCGGATGGAAGGGTAACGGTTACCTGATTGCCCTTGACGGTGTACTTGACAGACTTGCCGTTCTGCAGCAGAACCAGCTTACCCTTAGGCTTGTTTTCTGTCCAGGTAATGGTCTTAGGAGTCTTCTCTCCATCTTCCAGTGCATAGATGGCGTAGAGGGTCTTGCCATTCTTGTCGGCGGTAAACCATACCTTGCCATCATTATAGTGGGCTGCATTGACGGTAGAGTAAATAGCCTGACCGTTCTTGTTGAGCCAGCTTCCTATCCGCAGGAGGGTATTCACAACTTCCGGTTGCAGGGTTCCGTCAGCCTTCGGACCAACGCCGAGTGCGAGACATCCGCCCTTTGCTACAATTTCAGAGAGAATACCGATTACCTTGTTAGGTGACTTGAACTTGGCGTTAGGTGTCCATCCCCATGCATGGCTCAGGGTGATGCAGCTTTCCCAAGGAATATCGAGCTGCTTGGCTGGGATACCCTGCTCTGGAGTCTGATAGTTCTCATTCTTTCCACGAATGGTTCTATCTACGCTGATCATACCCGGATTGCGCTTGCGGGCATCTACCAGAATGGTATCAAGACCAATCTCATCACCGGTAATCCATCCGCCATCGAGCCACAGGATATCGATGTTGCCATAATCGGTGGTCAGCTCGTTGAGCTGGTTCTGGGTAAACTTGCGGTAGTTCTGCCACCAGTCAGGATGCTGCTTCTTCTTGTAGTTGATGCGGCGGTTAGGGGTTGCATAATAAGGATTCCAGAACCATTTGCTGTGCCAGTCTGGTTTGGAGAAATAACAACCGATCATGAATCCCTTGTTTCGGTAGGCATTGAATACCTCCTTGGCGATGTTGTGGCGTGGATCCTTGCCGAAAGGTCCATGGGCAATGGAGAAGTCGGTATATTTGGTATCAAACATGCAGAAGCCGTCGTGGTGCTTGGTGGTGAAGATCATATACTTCATACCTGCCTTTTTCATCACGTCAGCCCATTTGCTAGGGTCGAAGTTCACTGGGTTGAGGGAATCTTTCTGACTCCAGTACCATGCCTTGTCCTCCTCGTAGGTTGGTTTGCGCTCACGTACAATCCAGTCTTCCGAACAGATTGACCAGGATTCTACAACGCCGGGTACACTATAGAGTCCCCAGTGCATCAATACACCGAACTTTTGGTCCTGCCAGTGTTTGAGTTTTGTTAATACTTGTGGATCTGTTGGCCAGATGTAATCTTCTGTGTTTGACTGTTGGTGAACGAAGCTCTGTGCTTCCTGTGCCTGCATCTGGGTAGTGAATCCTGCAGACAAGGCAAGGCCGAGCATCATTAATTTGAAATGTTTCATATACCTTGATAGTTAAATTGAACGGATATATTGCCTGTTTCTTTTGCTGCATCAATCAAGTTTCCAAAGTCATCGCAGAACTCTGTCATCTGATGATAGAGCAAGTTGCTGCCTTTATCAGATAACTCTGTATCTGGCAGAGGACCGGAGTTGATGGCTACGGTGAAGATGTTGGCTGCTACACCGGCACGAACGCCCAAAGGAGCATTCTCTACCACAATGCCTTCCCAAGGCTGCAGGTTGCCAGCTTTCTGCAATCCCATCAGATAAGGATCTGGATTTGGCTTGCCTCGCTTCACATCATAAGCAGTTACGATATGCGCTTCATCGAGATATTCGCCGAAGTCATTGAGAAGTCTCTGGATGAGTGGGCGCTGACCGCTGCCCGTTACGACTCCTACCTGCATACCGGCTTCCTTGATCTTCTGCATGATTTCCTTCACACCAGGGAAAATCTCGGCGGTAGGCATGGAGTGGAAGACGTCTGTCTTCACATCATACATCTTCTGTGCTTCATCCAGCGTGATGTCGATACCCTTCTGCTTCTTCACCATCATCTGGATGGTGTCGATGCCTCGGGCTCCCTCGGTGGCATAGGCATCTGCGGCAGTCATGTGGATGTCAAACTGCTTCATTGACTCCTGCCAAGCCACGGCATGGTTGGGCATACTGTTATACAATACACCATCCATATCAAAAAGAACGGCTTTAGGGTTGAATTCCCCAAAGCCGTGGTCTTTTAAGTATTTTGAAATAATTTCCTTCATCAATTACTTCTCGTTAGCCAGACGCTCCTGGATAGCCTTGCTCTCTGCCTCATAACCTGGCTTGTTGAGCAATGCGAACATATTCTTCTTGTATGCCTCAACACCTGGCTGGTTGAATGGGTTCACCTCTTCCAAGAGACCGCTGATACCGCAAGCCTTCTCGAAGAAGTAGATCAACTGACCGAGATAGTAAGCGTTCAACTCAGGTACGTTAACCAGGATGTTAGGAACACCACCGTCAACGTGAGCCAGACGTGTACCAAGCTCAGCCATCTTGTTCACTTCGTCAACACGCTTGCCCTCGAGGAAGTTCAAACCGTCGAGGTTCTCATCGTCGTGAGGGAAGAGCAACTTCTCGTTAGGAGTCTCTACGCTGATAACAGTCTCGAAGATAGAGCGCTCGCCTTCCTGAATCCACTGACCCATAGAGTGAAGGTCGGTAGTGAAGTCGCAAGCTGCTGGGAAGATACCCTTCTGGTCCTTACCCTCGCTCTCACCATAGAGCTGCTTCCACCACTCAGCGAAGTAGTGAAGCTTAGGCTGGAAGTTGCATACAATCTCAATCTTCTTGCCAGCCTGAGTATAGAGAGCCTGACGTGTAGCTGCATAGATAGCAGCAGGGTTCTCCTCGAAAGCTACGTCCTTGCCGCAAGCCTTCTCCATCTCTACAGCACCAGCTACGAGCTGCTTAACATCGAAACCAGCTACAGCGATAGGCAACAGACCTACTGGAGTAAGAACAGAGAAACGGCCACCTACATTGTCAGGGATGATGAAGCTCTTGTAACCCTCCTTGTCAGCGCAAGTACGTGCAGCACCCTTCTTAGCGTCGGTTACAGCAACGATAACATCCTTAGCCTCTTCCTTGCCGCGCTGATCCTCGCACTGCTTCTTCAAAAGACGGAAAGCGAGAGCTGTCTCAGTTGTGGTACCAGACTTAGAGATATTGATGACACCAAACTTCTTGTTCTTCAAGAAAGAAGTCAACTCGAAGAGGTAATCCTCACCGATGTTGTTACCTGCGAAGAGGATAGTAGGGTTCTTCTTATCGTTGACGAGCCATGCGAAAGAGTTGCCGAGACCTTCGATAACGGCGCGTGCACCGAGGTAGCTACCACCGATACCTGCCACAACAACGACCTCACACTTTTCGCGCAATGTGTTGGCAACAGCCTGGATTTCATTGAGGAACTCAGGAGTGATAGAAGATGGCAAATGCAACCATCCCAAGAAATCGTTACCTTCACATGTGCCGTTCTCAAGAGCTTCCTGAGCGGCCTTTACCTTAGGCTCGTAAGCCTTTACTGCACCCTCTGCGAGGAATGATGCAGCCTTTGTAATGTTTAAGCTGATACTTTTCATTTTTCCTTTTAAATATCTAAATGAATGTGTTAATGTTTCTCCTTTATCTGAACGAGTCGGTCAAGAGCTTGATTTCGATTTGCGGACTGATACGCTCGTACAATATATTATATACGGCATCGAGAATCGGCATGTTGACGTGCATGTGGCGATTGATTTCCTTCATACACTTCGTGCCGAAAAATCCCTCGGCTATCATCTCCATCTCTATCTGCGCACTTTTCACGCTATAGCCCTTGCCTATCATGGTTCCGAAGGTGCGGTTGCGGGAGAAGTTGCTGTAACCCGTTACGAGCAGGTCGCCCAGATATACCGAATCGTACATGCAACGGTCGATAGGGTGGACGGCAGTGAGGAAGCGATGCATCTCCTGTACGGCGTTCGACATGAGTACCGCCTGGAAGTTGTCACCATACTTCAAACCACCACAGATACCTGCTGCAATGGCATACACGTTTTTCAGTACCGATGAGTATTCGATACCGATGACGTCGCTGGAAGTTTTGGTCTTGATATACTCACTCGCCAAACAGTCGTTGGCGAAGGCATGCGCTTTGTCTGTGTCGCTGCAACCCACGGTGAGGTAACTCAATCGCTCCAAGGCTACCTCCTCGGCATGAGAAGGACCGCCGATACATGCCAGGTTCTCGTATGGTACGTCATAAACCTGATGGAAATATTCCGAGCAGACAAGGTTCTCATCAGGCACGATACCCTTGATGGCTGTGATGATGAACTTGTCGCTGATCCGTGTCTTGAGTTTCTTGAGATGGTTCTTCAGGTAAGGCGATGGGGTAACGAATACGAGTGTATCGTAGTTCTGCACTATCTTGTTGATGTCGGAAGAGAAGAATATCTCATCCACATTGAATCGTGCTGACATCAGATAGGCAGGGTTGTGGCCCATACGCTTGAAGTCCTCGATGCGGTCATCGCGACGCATATACCAACCTATGTGATGAGTATGTCCCACCACAATCTTGGCTATTGCTGTAGCCCAGCTACCGCCGCCAATTATCGCTATTTTACCGCAATTATACACCTTATTATATAATGTTAAGTGTTAAATGTTCTCAAGTTTTTTCAAGAATTAGAGAATTGGAGAAAAGATCTGAAATTCTCTAATTCTTGAAACGGAATAAACTTGATTTTATTTGTTTGCTGCGTCAATCCAGCCCTGAATGTCGTCAACAGAAGGTTTGTCATAGCCGAGCTTGTACTTCTTGTTGATTTCTCCAATCTTCTGCTGGAGTCCCTGAGCCTTCTCTTCACGGATATCAGAGATGAGGTTGAAACCTGCCTTGCGGAGTACGTATGCCCAATCCTCTGGCACGCCAATCTCTGCCCATTCCTTGATGGTGCTCTGTGGCATCTTCTTCTCTGGCTTCATCTGTGGGAAGAACAATACCTCCTGGATGAAGGTCTTGCCGGTCATCAGCATTACCAAGCGGTCGATACCGATACCGATACCTGATGTTGGAGGCATACCGTACTGGAGGGCACGGAGGAAGTCCTGATCGATGATCATTGCCTCGTCATCACCCTTGTCGGCAAGCTTCATCTGGTCGATGAAACGCTCTTCCTGGTCGATTGGGTCGTTGAGCTCAGAGTATGCGTTGGCAAGCTCCTTACCGTTTACCATCAACTCGAAACGCTCGGTCAAGCCTGGCTTAGAACGGTGCATCTTGGTCAATGGAGACATCTCTACAGGATAGTCGGTGATGAAGGTTGGCTGGAGGAAAGTACCCTCGCAGAACTCACCGAAGAGTTCGTCGATCAACTTACCCTTACCCATGGTCTCATCTACATCCATGCCCTTCTCCTTGCAGAATGCGCGGATTTCTTCCTCGGTCTTGCCGTTGCAGTCGAAACCGGTCTTCTCCTTGATGGCATCGAGGATAGGCAGACGGCGATATGGAGCCTTGAAGCTGATGATGTTGCCATCAATCTCACGCTCAGGCTTGCCGTTGACAGCGATACAGATAGTCTCGAGCAACTTCTCTGTGAATGCCATCATCCAGTTGTAGTCCTTGTACTGAACATAAAGCTCCATACAGGTGAACTCTGGGTTGTGGTTACGGTCCATACCCTCATTGCGGAAGTTTTTGCCAATCTCATAGACACCCTCGAAACCACCTACGATGAGGCGCTTCAGATAAAGCTCGGTAGCAATACGCATGTACATATCCTGGTCGAGTGCGTTGAAGTGGGTGATGAATGGGCGGGCAGAAGCACCACCGGCAATACTCTGGAGGGTTGGAGTCTCTACCTCTGTATAACCAGCGTTGTCGAGTACGTTGCGCAGGGTGCGGAGTACGGTAGCACGCTGCAGGAAGGTATCCTTCACGCCGTCGTTTACGATGAGGTCAACATAGCGCTGACGGTAACGCAACTCAGGATCGTCGAAC
Source organism: Prevotella sp. TF12-30 (assembly GCF_003436715.1). Classification (NCBI taxonomy): domain Bacteria; kingdom Pseudomonadati; phylum Bacteroidota; class Bacteroidia; order Bacteroidales; family Prevotellaceae; genus Prevotella; species Prevotella sp. TF12-30. Next base: position 163,820 of record NZ_QSQJ01000002.1, read on the forward strand.
TTGTCGTAAGCTACACCATCCTTGTACTTCACGATTGGGAGTGGCTTCAAGCTCTTGGAGAGCAGGCACAACTCCTTGGCGTGAACAGAAATCTCGCCAGTCTGTGTACGGAAAACGAAACCCTTTACGCCGATGAAGTCACCGATGTCGAGGAGCTTCTTGAATACAGTATTATAAAGGTCCTTGTTCTCGTCTGGACAAATCTCGTCGCGGGCGATATAGACCTGGATTCTTCCCTTTGAGTCCTGCAACTCAGCGAAGCTTGCTTTACCCATTACGCGGCGACCCATCATACGGCCAGCGATAACTACCTGGCGTGGCTCGTCCTCGTCCTTGAACTCAGCCTTGATATCAGTGCTGAATGCATTGGTTGGAAACTCTGCTGCTGGATATGGATCGATGCCCATCTCGCGCAATGTCTGAAGACTCTGTCTGCGAACGATCTCCTGTTCGCTTAACTCTAAAATGTTCATATTATATTCAGATATATCTTTATATTTTCTTATTTTGGTGCAAAAATACAAATAATTTTCCGAACTCGCACCCTATTTTTATGCTTTTTAATACAATAAGGTGATTTATCTATGCAAAAATTGCACGAGCCTATAGTTTGATGAAGATTTTCTTGTGATACATCCAGACTCCCATCACGGCATGGATGGCTACAAAGAAGAGGGCGTAGGTGAGCGATGCCACATAATCATCGGTGATGAGGCTGTGGATGCCGGCAAAGATATCTGCCTTGATGCCGAAGCTGCCGAAGAGGATGGCGAGCGCCTCGCTCATCACATAGAGAAAGAGTGGGTTCATGCCAAAGGCGAGCAATCCCCTGGTCAGGATGTTGTCTTTCTGCGGCTTCTTCTGGCTGTCGCCTGTCGCAGCTGAATCGGTAGCTGCACCTCTTCCGTCGATAAACTGTACCAGGATGCCCAATATCCAGGATGCGAATCCGCAGGTTACGAATACGTAGCTGGGACTCCAGATGCGCTTGTTGATTCCGAAACCTATCAGGGAGAGTCCGAATCCCAGGGCTACCATCACAAGACCTGCCACTTTCAAGACTTTGATCTTGGATTCTACAGTCTGTCCCGCAATGGAGATGTATTTGCAGCAGAGGAATCCTATCATCGTATGGGCGATGGCTGGAATCGTGCTCAGCAGTCCTTCAGGATCTACCGGACTTCTATGATAGAGATGGTCGATGCCGAAGATGCTTCTATCTACCTGTGCCAGGATGTTGATGGAGGCATCGTATGCATAGCCGTTGCCAAATACCAGGATTCCCATATAGATGACAATCAGTCCGATGATGGTATGGATGAAGTAACGGTGGTTCAGGGTGATGGCAAGCATAGCCACTACTCCGTAGCAGAGGGCGATGCGCTGCAGGACAGCCCAGATTCTGAGGTGGGCAAAGTCTAGCCCACCTCCGTTGCATATCATGTCAAACCAGTTGATGCCCAGACCGATGAGAAAGAGCAGGACGGTTCGCTTGGCAATCTTTCTGTAGATGGCGGCAGAAGGCTTGAACTCAGTCTTCTTCAGGGATAGAAAGGTGGACATTCCCATCATGAAGAGGAAGAAGGGAAAGACCAGGTCGCATGGGGTGAGACCATTCCACTTGCTATGCTCCAGGAAACTGTAGTTATGCTCCCCGCCATTGTTTACTAATATCATAAGGGCTACGGTGAGTCCTCGCATCACGTCGAGTGATTTTAATCTGTTCATATTTATCTGATGGATATCATGAATTACTTGATGAAATGAATGACTTCTTTGGCTATGTCTGCAGGATTTCCCTCTGGCTTCGAAGAGTATGGGTTCTTCTGCAGGGTCCAAGGCTCCTCCAGCGCATACCAGTCGATTTTCGGAGCACTAGGCAATGCCAGTTGGAAGAGTTCTGCGGATGTCTTGCCGGCATTCTTGCCACTGCCCAAAGCCTCGTAATCGATGTTCGTGCAAGCCGCCATCTGGTCGGCGAGGGCTTTCATATAGGTACTCCAGCGCTTGTAGTAGAAGTCCTTCAGCAATCCTTGCCATTCCTTATGTCCATAATCTCGCAAGCCTCCATCGTCGGCACAGACACGGTTGCCCCAAGTGGTTATCTGTACGCGGGCATTCCATTCGTAGAGGTCTTTCTCTGCTGCGGTCTTACCCAGGTTGCGCGCTTCCTCTATCCAGTGGCCCAGACGGAATTCCGGACGGGTGGCGAGCAACTTGTCCTGCAGCAGAATCATCTTCAGAAAACGGTCGGCATCCTTGTCAAACTCCTTGCGGGAGAATGATTGATAGTCGGCGATGGTCTTCCAGTACTGTTTGCGTCCCTGGTCGGCGAGAGCCTGTCGGCAGATATCTACCAGATCGTACTCATAGTTGTTGTTGCCACGGTATTTGTCTGCAACACTGGCAAAGAGGATGGCTGCCTGTCGGGTATCCTCTGGGTCGTAATAGTTGCGCATCTTCGACCAGCTGGAAACCTGGAAGTTGTTGAGCGAAGGGCGACCGCAGAAGATGCTCTCGTGAGTACCCTGCTGGTTGTTGCCCACCGGACAGTTGTAGATGCTCTGCGCCAGGAGCGCCCATGCCTTCTCGATGGTTGCATCGTGTACCCCATATCGGGCATAGCAGTATTCCTTGAGCCAGTCTTCCTTGGTAGTCTTCTCGGCACGCCAAGGCAGTTCGCTCATCAGTTCAAACATCACAGGGTTGTTTTCCGAACCCTCCATCGTAAAGCCCCAACCCTTGAGCGTTTCACTATTATGATTGCTTTCTCCCTTTTTTCCTGTTGCCAGATAGAAGTTGTTCAGCAGCTGGTCCATTCTTCCATGCAGACCCACATTGCCTCCGAAGTTCTCGAGCATACAGAAGAGCCACTGGTGCTTGCCGTAACCGCCATCCCGCTTCAGAATGCTAGGACCGCCAAACATCGGACGGCATTCTGAGAAGAGGTCGAGTACCAGGATGTCGCCAACCTTCAAGTCTTCAATCATCTGAGGGCGAGGGTTCTCGTTCCATCCCTGTACCACCCAGACCGCCTTTGGGTTGGCACGCTTCATCGCACTCATCAGCGCCTGTCCAGCCTTGGCATAATCTACGGCAGCATCATCTCCACTCTCATGGAAAGGATCCATCGAATAGAAATCTGATTTTCCGTAGAGCTTGGTCAGTTCCTTATAATATAAGTCGGCGATTTCTGTAAATCTGCTGTCGGTAGGAGAGAGGTTGGCAGGACGCTGGTAACCGTTCCACTTGCCGGCATCCGTCACGTTCAGTCCCAGTCTCTTCTTGGCATCATGAGGCACCATTCCGCAATAGCCCGGTAAGACTGGCTTCATGCCCATCTCTTTCATTCTGGCAAGAATCTTTTTCTGCAGGGTTTCCTGCTGCTTATACCAGTTCTGCGGCAACGGACCACCCCAGCCTTCCAGGTTGTTCATTTCCCACCAGGCAAGAAAGGCTGGTCCGGCGATGAACTTGCCCACTTCTTCCTCAGAATAACCGAGTTTCAGGAGCATATTGCGCCATACGCATTCTGTGCCCACGGCAGCCAGCGGCATATTGATACCATGCAATGCCATCCAGTCTATTTCTTTCTGCCATCGGTTCCAATCCCAGAAAGCCATCGTATAAGAAAAGGTGCAGTAATTGAAATCGTAGCGAAGCTTGAGGTCGGTTTCATGGCGCTCTTTCTGTTTTACGGCAGGAAGAACGTTTGGCAATTTTGGACTCATATTGTTCCAGGTGATGTGGATGCCGGCATGATGTTTCAGATACCAGTTGATGCCCACGGCAATATTGACCCAGGAGTTGCCTCGGATGATGATAGGATTGTTTTTGCCGGCCGGTTTGGATGCTGTCGCATTCTTGCCATTTCCTGCCTGGTCTATCTCGAAGAAATCCTTGTCTGATTTTACAAGGATGGTCTTAAACTTGGCAGCAGCCCCCTTGTCGATTCGATTCAGAAGATCGTCTGCCGGATTAGCGTATGCGCCCAGAGTAACGGTGCATAATAGTCCTAGAAGTAATTTTTTCATAAAATTGTTTGTTGTTGTTTCAATATGCTGCAAAGATAGCAGAAAAAGCCGATAATGCCAAGCAAAAAGTGCTTAAAAGATTAAAAAAGACTTATTTATTTTGTTTTGTCTTTAATTTGCATTACTTTTGCAGGAAAATGAGGTGAAGAGCTAAGTGATGATATAGCTTGCATACCCCTAAACGACCAACTTTAAATTTTGATAAAGGATGAACATAGATGAATTAGTAAAGAGAATCAGCAAGACCGATGGACTTTCCAAGACCCTCGGCATGCATTTCATATCTACCCCAGAGCCTGATACGCTTCAGGCTTCCATGAAAGTGGATGAGCGTAACCGCCAACCTTTCGGATTCTTGAGTGGAGGTGCCTCTCTGGCTCTTGCCGAGAATGTAGCAGGCATTGGCTCTCTGGCTTTGTGCCCGGGACAGATTGCTGTGGGCATCAATGTGAGTGGTACTCATGTACAGGCTGTGAGTGAAGGTGATACGGTTACGGCATACGCCAAACTGGTACACAAGGGCAGAACCTTGCACACTTGGGAGGTAGCCATCAAGAATACAGCCGGTGAGTTGATCTGTACCGTGCAGGTAACCAACTATGTGTTTACTCCCAAAAAGAAAGACTCAAAGAAAGAAGAATCTAAAAAGACAGAAGAATAAGGTATGACAGCATTTGCATACTATCGTTTGCCTTATCTGCATCACGCTCATTATGTGGCGCAGCATGAGGGTGAGCCGGAAGTGCTCTCCTCGGTGGCGGAACTGAATGGCAAGGAGGGCTTTGTGATAGCTCCTTTCTCGCCGTCCGGCGATTGCCCTGTGCTGCTCATTCATCCGGATGAAAGCAAGCTTTTGCCCATCTCTGACGCAAAAGTGATTTCAACATCTGATTCTACTCTGGGAGAAGACGCTTCTGATTGTGATGCCTATGCCGAAGATTTTGAATGTTTTCATCAGGAATTGGAGAAAGGTACTTTCAGAAAGATTGTGCTGGCAAGAAAGGCAACTGTGCGAACTGCTGATAAGGATTTCGAAAATCTCTTTATGAAGGCGTGCCGGATGTATCCCCGTCTCTTCGTCTCTCTGGTTTATACCCCACAGTCGGGAATGTGGCTGATGGCTACTCCTGAGATTCTGCTCAAGGGAGAACAGGGAAATATGAGTACGATGTCGCTGGCGGGTACCCAGAAGGCGGAACCGTCCCGCACTGTTGCCGATTATCCGGTGGAGGGCGTGGAATGGTCGCATAAGAATCAGGAGGAGCAACAGTATGTCACGGATTATATCGAAGATTGCATCAAGGCTTTTGCTGATGATTATCAGCTCAAGGGACCTTATACCACGATGGCGGCAAACCTCTATCATCTCCGTACGGATATCAGTTTCCGTCTGCGGGATGAAGGCAGGTTGGGAGATGTGATAGATGCACTCTATCCTACGCCTGCTGTCTGCGGTATCCCGAAGGAGGAGGCCCGCCGGTTTATCCTGCAGCATGAGCACCAGCCCCGCAAATACTATAGCGGTTTTGTGGGACCAATCTCTCCGCAAGGTAAGACCCATCTCTTCGTTTCCCTTCGCTGCATGAATATCCTGCCGGATGGAACCTGTGAACTCTATGCCGGTGGCGGATTGCTCAAGGAGAGCGAGATGGAAAAGGAATGGAAAGAGACTGAAGCTAAGATGCAGACCATCAGACGGGTATTGCTTTAGCTGAGATGGTCAGTTCATCAGACGTGTTTTTCTTTGATTAATTATAAAATCTTAATTATAAATCAGTTTTCGTGTTTAGTAATATCAATAATGTCAACATTCTGACGAGTGTTCTGGCATCTCATGGTGTGAGAAGAGTAGTGGTTTGCCCAGGAAGCCGTAATGCGCCTATAGTGCATAATTTCAATGAGATGGAACGCATTACCTGCTATCCTGTTACCGATGAAAGAAGTGCGGGATTTGTGGCTATGGGCATCGCTATGGGTGATTCTTCTCCATTTCCCGATCCGGTTGCGGTATGTGTTACCTCCGGTTCTGCATTGCTCAATCTCTATCCGGCAGTCTGCGAGGCATATTATCAGAAACTGCCTATCATCGTGATTTCGGCTGATAGACCTGAAGCTTGGATCGGACAGCAGGATGGACAGACCCTGCCACAGGCCAACGTCTTCGGAACGCTGGTCAACAGGAGTGTGAATCTTCCGATTATATCCAATGAGGAACAAGCGTGGTATTGTGAACGGTTGGTTAACGAGGCAATCTATGATTGCATGTATCGAAAGGTAGGCCCTGTACATATTAATATACAGATTCCTGAACCGCTCTATCAGTTTACGGTAGCTGAACTTCCTAAAGTTAATTCTGTGAGGCATGTGCAAAGCAATGAATTTAAAAGCAATGTTATATATATGCTGGATTTTATGGGTGCTAAAAAGCCAATGGTTGTAATGGGACAAGATAGTCCGCAAACCAGAGTTCGTGCCATCGGTTACCTGTCTTCACGGGCTGTAATGCTTGTGGAGCCTACAACTTTGAATTTGCCGGACAGAGATTGTCTAGACTCGGATTTCAAAGGAAGTCCTAAGGTGGTAAATTTTGATGAGGTATTGTATAAGGTGGGGGATGATGAGGATTATATGCCTGATTTTATACTCTATGTAGGAGGTAATTTGGTGAGCAAGCGACTGAAGCAGTTCCTGCGTCTTGCGGCAAAGAAGGGAGCAACGGTGTGGCGTGCAAGTGCCGATGGAGATTACATTGATACCTTTATGCATGTTGACAAAATCTTCCAATGTGATGTTGATCAGATGGCGTTGGAGATGATGTCGTACGAATCTTATTCAGAAGATCATGTGAATGCGTATAGGGAGAGATGGGAGAAAGTGCTTCTGGCGGCAAAGCGTCATGCTTCTGATTACGAACCGCCTTTCAGCAGTATGGCAGCTGTAAAGGCATTTCAGACAGCTTATGAGGCTCTTCCGAAGGATGATATCCTTGAAAGTCGTCTGGTTTATGGCAACAGCATGGCGATTCGTCTGGCCTGCATCTATTCCCACTACTATGTGCATTGCAATCGTGGTGTGAATGGTATCGAGGGAACGTTGTCTTCGGCGGTTGGCTTGTCTATTTATCTTTCGGAGTCTCATTGTTCTGATGCCAAGAACCAGCAGAAGGTATTCTGTGTGTTGGGCGACTTGAGTTTCTTCTACGATCAGAATGCTCTCTGGAATCAGAATCTCAATGGCAGCCTTCGCATCTTGCTCTTGAACAATGGCGGCGGAGCCATCTTTGCCAAGTTCAAGGGATTGAAGGAGAGTGCTGCGCGCGAGAAACTGGTGATGGCTGAGCATTGTACCTCGGCTTATCACATCTGCCAGGCACAGAATGTAGCCTATCAGAATGCCGATGATATGAGTTCGTTACACGAGGGCATCGACTGGCTCATCCATACCGAGTCTGACAGACCAATGCTCCTGGAAGTGCTAACGGATATAGAAACTGATAATCAGGTTCTGGAAGAATATTATAATAGTTTAGAGTTATCGTCTGAGTAAGGTGGCTGATTCATCCTTTCAGAAAATAACCTGAAAGTAATTATAAAGTTCAAAGTTCAAAATTCAAAGTTCAAAGTAGAATATGAGAGAATGGAAAAAGATAGAAGGTTTTGATTTCAAGGAAATCATCTTCGAGGAGTATAATCATATCGCTAAGATTACCATCAATCGTGAGCGTTATCGCAATGCCTTCACCCCATTGACCACCTGGGAGATGGCGCAGGCTTTCAACTACTGTCGTGACTGTCTGGATATCCGTGTGGTTATCCTGACGGGTGCTGGCGACAAGGCTTTCTGTGCCGGTGGTGATATGCATGTGAAGGGCAGAGGTGGATATGTAGGCAACGACGGCGTGCCTCGTCTCAACGTGCTCGATGTACAGATGCAGATTCGCCGCTTGCCAAAGCCTGTTATCGCCATGGTAAATGGTTATGCCATCGGTGGCGGTCATGTGCTCCATGTGATGTGCGACCTGACCATCGCATCTGAGAATGCCATCTTTGGTCAGACCGGTCCTAAGGTGGGAAGCTTTGATGCCGGTTTCGGTTCTTCTTATCTGGCACGAATGGTAGGTCAGAAGAAGGCTCGTGAAATCTGGTTCCTCTGCAAGCAGTATTCTGCAAAAGAGGCTGAGGAGATGGGAATGGTAAACAAGGTGGTTCCTCTCGATCAGTTGGAGGATACCTGTGTAGAGTGGGCTGAAATCATGATGGAGCGTTCTCCTTTGGCTCTCCGTATGATCAAGGCTGGATTGAATGCCGAGTTGGATGGTCAGGCAGGTATCCAGGAGTTGGCTGGCGATGCCACCATGCTCTATTATACCATGGATGAGGCACAGGAAGGCGGTAAGGCTTTCCTGGAGAAGCGCAAGCCTCGCTTCGGGGATTATCCTCAGTTCCCATAATAAAAAACTCGGAAGATACATTTCTATATCTTCCGAGTTTTTTTATTCGTGAGTAGCGAATCTCTGTTCTGCGAGCTTCTCATATTTGGTTCCTGGCTTGCCATAGTTGGCGTAAGGCCAGATGCTGATGCCGCCGCGAGGAGTAAAGATACCTGTTACTTCAATATACTTTGGATCCATCAGCTTGATGAGGTCCTTCATGATGATGTTCACGCAGTCCTCGTGAAAATCACCGTGGTTGCGGAAACTGAAGAGATAGAGCTTCAGGCTCTTGCTCTCTACCATCTTCACGTCAGGAATATAGCTGATGCGAATCTCAGCAAAGTCAGGCTGACCCGTGATAGGGCAGAGGGATGTAAACTCTGGGCAGTTGAAACGTACCCAGTAATCATTGCCAGGGTGCTTGTTCACGAAGGTCTCCAATACCTCTGGCGCATAATCCATTCTATATTGGGTCTTGGCACCCAGTGCCTTCAACCCATCTTCTTTTCTATCCATAGTTCTATTCTATTGTTTAATTCTAATGTTTCGTATTTTTGGGAGCAATCTCTTTCTGAAAGCTTTAAATCGATCCTAACTTGAAGATGTTGTAGGAGATGTTGTTGTCATACACATCCTCGCCCTCGTGTTTCTTAATCGCATTGACCACACGGATGGTGATAGGCAGCACGATGATTTCATACACGGTCTTCAGTACCACCTGCCAGAGCATCAGCCAAGGCAATTCTGAGGTTGGAACGATTCCGCCCAGGGCAAGAGGGAAGAAGATAAGGCTGTCGCAACTTTCGCCAGCTACCGTACTCCAGATGGCACGGGCTGAGAAATGCTTGCCGCCATCTCGAATCTTCATCACGCTCATTACGTAGGCATTGGCAAAGGAACCTACAATGAATGCCACGAAGGAGGCAGCTGCAATGCGGGGAGCCAGACCGAAGATGGCATGGAAGCCGGCATCGTTGGTCCAGTAGGGAGCGGCTGGTATCCAGTCGCAGATGGCACCCAGGGTTACGAAGAAGAAGTTCATGGCGAAGCCGGTCCAGATGAGGAGACGGGCTTTCTGGTAGCCCCATACTTCGCATACCACATCATTGATGATGTAACTTACCGGGAACACGATCAGACCGCCGGTCAATGAGATGGGACCAACGGCGATTTGCTTTGTTTCGAGCACGTTTGCCGCAATGAGACAAACGCAGAAGAGGATGCTGAAAAGCATGAACAGCACACTCACTTGAGTTGTTTTCTTTTCCATTTTCTTGTTTTTTACGAGGTTTACCAAGCACTCGGATTATACTAACTTTTTATTTCGGGCTGCAAAATTACAACATTTCTCTCTAACTGCCAAATCTTTACCCGTTTTTTTGCATAAAAAAAGCCCCAAGTACTATCACTAGCACTTAGGGCGATATGTATTAACTAAACCTAACTTATCTAACAATTAAACCTAACTAAACAATCTAACCTAAACTAAACAATCTATTCAACCAAAACCTAACTAAACAATCTGCTTATGAAAAACTAACCAAAAACACTTATCCTATTGAAATCTGGCGTGCAATCTTCTGCTCTTCCTGCTGCATCTTAGGCAACTGGATGGTGAGCACACCGTCAGCTACGCTGGCAGAAATCTTCTCCTTGTTGACATCGTCTGGGAGAATCAGGGTCTGCTCAAACTTAGCGTATGAGAACTCGCGACGTAGATAAACGTGCTCCTCCTGCTCAGGCTGATGCTTGTTCTCCATCTTGATGTGGAGATCGCCATTCTCATTGAGATTTACCTCAAAGTCGTCCTTGCGCATTCCTGGAGCTGCAAGTTCTACTGTATATTTTGTCAAAGACTCCTTGACGTTGATAGCTGGGGCTGTAGTATTAGCCTTCTGCATATTACCTTCGTTGAAGAGTCCGTTAAATACCTCTGGTATCCAAGAATTTCTGTACATCATAATCTTAACCTCCGATTCTATTTTTATTTATTATTATTCGTTATTATTTAATGTTGTGTAGCGAATTACTGATCCGCTTACACTTCCTCTTTTGCAATCCCCGTACCAAAGTGTAAACTTCTGCCAAAACGTCAGTGGAGGGTGTCAAATTGTCTTTCAGAACATTCTTGAAAGAAAGATGGACTGATTCATTGCAACTACTTCTTGACTTCTATTTCTTTGACGAAAGAATTTATTCTTCTGTCGGGGGATATGACGTCAATTAGCACCTTGTATTTTCCTTCTGCTTGTGGCAGCTTGATTTCGTGTTTTTTTGTAGGCACGGAAATGCCAAGTGGCTGAATCGTTATACCGTTTGATGAGATTTCCTCTTTCTTTATCAGATAGCGCATTTTTACATCAAAAAGCCCTAGTGGGGCATCATGATACAAGGCGTATGGTTTTCCTGGTCTCACTAACTCGACGGATTCTATATCAGTAGCAGGGATGGTGAGAAAGTCGGAAATATTATAATTTATTTTTAGTCCATTAATGACCAAAGCTATGTTGCTGAAAACTACGGCATCTCCATTTTGGGTTAGGCGAGCAGGACGAATGTGGTCATACCTTTTGCTCTTCCACGATATACAATTATTGTCGGAAGAAACACTTACTAAATTGGTATATATAATAATGTCTTTTAATGTCTGGAGATTGGGCTTTTTCTCTAAGAAGTTTCTGTCGAAGTATTCAAATGGGTTTCTGTTCTTGACCCATTCATATTGCTTTTTGTTTGCAGCTCGGCGAGCAATTACTACTTCATCAAGATTGTATGTCTTGGTGGAGTCTAATCTGGTATGGTAGGAAGCCAAAGTATTGGAATTGCTTGTCTCCTCAGCATACGATGAGTAGGTTTCAGGTTGTTGGATGGGTGGAAAAGCATAATCGTCAAGTTTATATAGATAATTGCCTGTTTCTCCTTTCTTGCTATATGCTTGCATATAGAGTTTTGTGCCATCCGCATAGTCTTTTAACTGAGCGTCAAAGTGACCATTTGCGTCTGTTTTTGTAATTGTTGCGTCTTGGTTTGCTGTGTTGTAAATCTGTACACTGGCTTCTTGCAAAGGATGATGGTCTTGCGATATAGTACCTGATACCACAAGCCCAGCCTCTATTGGAAAGGGATAAGTGATGGAGTCTTCTTTCAGAATATCTATTCCAATCATAGATTGTTTGGCAGAGAGAAGCCAAGAAGACAAGTCTTTTCTTCTGTTTTTTTCATCTTCTTCATTGTAATATGGTGGAAAGGGGAGGGACGATGAAAGCTCGTTGGTAAAATTCAACATAGCATAGGAACTAATGCTTTGAGAATCCCATGCAGGTACTATGCGGACGAAAGTTTGGCTGCCTGGAACTGTATCATTCAGGCAGAATGATAATTTCTCGTTCATGCGAAAAACTGATTTCATTTCTAGTTCGGTAGCATCCTTGATGTCGGAAGTCCACAGTACTTTTTGGGCAATAGGAATTTGTTGCTCATCTGTAAGCCAAATGGTAAGAACTCCAGGCGTGCATCCTGTCATATCGGCAACGGCTAGCCCCTTGTCTATGCTCATTTCTTTTAGTCCAAAGCTATTGTGGTAGATAAACAGATGTAAAGGAGTGTTGCTGCTTTCTTGATTCTCGGATAGAATACGACAAACAAGTCTGTTTTTGTGAATAGTGGTTTGAATGGTTGGGATTCGTTCTGTACTTGGAATTTTGAACGACTGCTTGTTTTGGGGAGTTTGCAAGGTGTAATTGGCGTTTTTTTCTGGGGTGAAGGCAGCTATGCTCAAACCGGAATGAGAAGTCTTTCCATTGTAAATGGTGTCAACTCCATTCTTTAAGATCCAATAGTTGGTTTCTATAGGTTGGTTGATAGTATTGCAAAGATAAATGCTAATATTTTGGCTATGGTTGTTGACCAAATGCCCTCCCTCAGGGAAGAATGAAGCCTTTATGGTATGATTGTCTGTTGATATAACTGGGCGACTTCCTACATATAGTGGAACTGTCGGATAATAGGTGTTTTTGCGGTTGCGCATGAATTGGGTGTAACCTCTTAGGTAATATTTCCCATTTTCTTTTATTGCTCCTAAAGGCATTGTTGCGTAAAAACAGCCTTTGTCATTGCATCTTACTTTTTGCCTTGAAACTAACTTGCTGTCTTTGTCGAATAATTCGAGATAGACATATCTGCTATAAGGATAGAAGTCAGAGTAGTCTGTGGAGAGTATTTGCCCGATTATTTCTACTGTGTCATTTTTGTCGTAGTAAACATGGGTAGGAGTCAAGAATATACGTTCCGACACAAGTATCTTGTTCTGTGCCATCATCTGAATGAGCACAGAACAAAGAAATATGATTGTAAAAACTGTCTTCTTCATCGCTTAAAATGTTATTCTTATGGTGTAGGAAAATGCTTGTGGCAGATAGAAATCTTCATGTCCTGGTTTTGGCCATGAGCCACCTATGTGTGAAATACCATCATAAAAGTTAATGATAAAATCTACATATTTCTCTGGATATTTTCTGACAATAAACCATTTGAAATCTTCGTTTGTGATTGAAAACTCTAGATGGTTATCTTTGACTTCAACGTCATAGGCAAAGGGACAACTAAAGTTTTCTATATGTCCACTTTTCTGTATAGTCTTATTATATGTGAAGGGGGCTCCACTTGTAATGTCGTAAAAGACAACTTCGTCAGGCACAGTTGATGATTGTGCTTGTATAGTGATAGTAGAAAAAATGCATAATAAAAAAATGATAATCTGTTTCATAATCGTTTTGTATTTGTTTGTTATTATTCACAAATTTACAAATAAAATGCTTATTGAACAAAATAATTTGTATTCTTTAGTTAATTTTAACCTGTATTTTGTGTTTGGCAACAAAGTCTTACCATTCCTTTCTTTAACTACAAAGAGGGCGTGTCATAAGTCCTGATTATGGCAACCGAGGACGGGCTGAAAGGGCAGAAGCGCACCTAGCCCAGGGCGTATTGGATGTGACTTATGACACACCTTCTTGAATAATAGTGGCGTATTCTTTATGCTTACTTCTCCATAAACTTCTTGGCTGCTCTGAGCTGGTGTCTCATCACGCTCAGGAACTCCTGGCTCTCCTGAAGTACATTCAGGTAAACCAGCGAAATCTGCATCAGGGAATTATCTGAAAGATGCTGGATGCGGTCGATATGCTTCTTGCGAAGTACGCTGAGCTCATCCTTGCAGGCATCTGCCTCGGCGAGAATCTCGTGGTAGTTCTCGTAGCGGCTGGTCTCAATCTGCTCGCAGCTCATACGCATCAGGTCGTTGATCTTCTGGCGTACAGGAGCAAACTCCTTGGTGTATTCTGCAGGGAGTGGATTGAAGTTGTTGTCCACGTGCTCCTTGATTGGGTCGAGCATACGGCGCAGAGAGTAGATAAACTGCTGGTTGCTGTTGGCACCCAGATGGAACCAGGTGTTGCGCTCGATGGCAATCTCCATAGGTGATTTCTTCAAACCGAGCATCTCCTGGCGACGGTACTTCTTCAGCATATCCTGCTCCTTCTTCAAGTCCTTGTTGGCATGACGGAGATTCTTAGGATTCTCGTTGGCAAGACCATCCATAATCTGGTTGAACTCGTTGAGTGCAAAGTGGCAGACAAAACTCTGGGTGCGAGATACCTGGCGACGAAGCAAATCCCATACAATCTCAGGATCGTGTGAACGCATCATCAACTGGAAGGTGCTGCCCTTGCTCTCTTCCTTAGCCTTCTTGTTGTACTGGATGTTGCTGCGGATGAGCAGGAAGATAACCAATGCCATGAAGCAGCTCTGGATTCCAACACCGCCGAAGTGCATGATGAGGCAGACGATAGCGCAGGCTGCGAAAGCTACACCGGCTGTGATGAACCATCCACCAATCACACTCAATACACCTGTAACACGGAACACGGCACTCTCACGGCTCCAGGCTCTATCTGCGAGTGAAGAACCCATTGCTACCATAAAGGTTACGTATGTAGTGGAGAGTGGCAACTTCAGGTTGGTACCGATGGTGATGAGCATACTTGCCAATACCAGGTTTACGGCTGCACGAACCACGTCGAAGGCAGCACTCTCTTCCAGCTCTACATCGTTCTTGTCGAATCGTCTGTTAATCCAGTTCATCAAAGACTTTGGCATAAACTGCTTCAACCAAGAATCTGTAGCCTGGCAGTTGCGGACGATGACGCGGGCTGCAGAAGAGCTTCCGAACATCTCGTCACCCTCGTCCTGACGGCTCAAATCCACTGAAGTCTTGATTACGTTCTGAGCCTTCTTGGAAGTTGCCATGGCGATGATCATTACGGCACCGGCAGCGAGAAGATAAACTGGAGTAGTCTTGGCGCTATCCATCAGAGAAGTCATCATAAACTGGTCTGGAGTTGCGCCATTGCCATTTGCCATATAGTCCTGATAAGAAGAAAGACCTGCGAGAGGCACACCGATGAAGTTCACCAGGTCGTTGCCGGCGAAAGCCATAGCCAGGGCGAAAGTACCCATCAATACGGTAAACTTGAAGATGTTGATGCGGCAGAGATGCAGGAACTCCATCACGATGGCTGAACCCACGAAGGTAATGCAGAGCAGCAAACCGAGGTTCTGGTCGATATAATCGCGCCACTCAGCTGGCAGGTAAGGACTCTTGCCCAAGCCCTTCATGAAGATGAAGTAAGAGAGGGCTGTGAAGGCGATACCACCGAAGATGGCAATGCTGTAGCGTGAATGCTTGCGATAGTTGAAGGTGAAGATGATGCGGGAAAGCCACATCACGAAGGCTCCGAACACGAAGGCGATGATGACAGATGAAAAGATACCCATGATTACCTCCAATGCCTTGTTACTGTTCAGCAAGACGCCGTAGTTGAGGCTATCGTCGCCGTACATCTTCAATGTAGCGAGGATAAAGGCACCTCCCAGGAGCTCGAACACCAGCGAAACGGTGGTTGATGTTGGCATACCCAGTGTGTTAAACACATCCAGGATGATCACATCCGTCACCATCACGGCTAGAAAGAGCGTCATCACTTCCTCGAACGTGAAGTGATCTGGACTCATGATGCCATGTCGGGCGATATCCATCATTCCCGATGACATAATGGCACCCAGTACCACACCGCAGGATGCGATGATCAGCACAGTGCGAAACTTAGCCACCTTAGCTCCGATGGCAGATTGCAGGAAGTTGACAGCATCGTTGCTGACTCCCACGAAGAGATCAAACACTGCCAGACAGAGCAGGAAGATCACGATACAAAGATAAATCGTACTCATATATTTTATTAATGTTTATATACCTTATTATATAGGGGCTTGTCTCAACATAGCTAGATACATTTCTCCCCTTGCTTTTCCGGGTGCAAAGGTACGAGTACGATGTTACAGGTGATTTAAACAGGTGTTACAATATTGTTAAGATGTTGTTGTGCTGGCGAGGTATAGATAATATGTTTTTCGTGAAAATTGATTTGTAAGGGTGAAAAGTCAATATCTTTAGTCTAAAATCGTAAAAATGAAAGAATTTATCCACAAAGATAAAGAAATTTCCGTTGTTGGTGCTGCCGACAGTGCCACAGGAAACGATGGCATCAACAATTCTCTCAGCAAGTCAAGAGCGGATTATATCACGCAACAGCTTATGGTAAGAGGCATTGACAAGTCCATGATAATATCAAAAAGCGAGGGTGGTATTGATGAGTATTCACCAATTGCAGCCAACCGTCATACGGTGGTTAGATTGTTTGTTTGATAGTAAAGTATCATTCATACGATAAAAATGGATAATCTGTAAAACAATGATTATCAAAAGAAAGAGTCCATTCGTGATGAATGGGCTCTTTCTGCTATTGGTTATTCTGTTATTTTCAAGTCGCAATATCTTGTTTATGACAGCGACAACTTGCTCTTGAATGTAAGCTTTGAACATCGTGTCATCCTTTATGGCAAAGCCCAACTGTTCATATACTACAGTATTGACAGAACTTCTGAGTAGTTTTAGTTTGTCGTTTACTGGTATCTGTCGATGGGCTTGCCAATAGAGCGTAACTTCATCTTGCACTATCGCTTTCAACACCATTTTCTGTTCACGGCTGAGTTTTTTGAAGGTCTTGGTTTCTCGTTCTTCGTTGTTGCCATATAAAACGGAAGCGATATATTCATCTGCGTCAGCAATTTCAAACTCATTATCCCCGAAAGGCAAGTCCAAAACTTTCTTGTTACCTTTCTTTATCTCACCCATGCACTCCTTACAGATGTGTTGGGCATGACCTTTTCCAGAAAATGATTCATTCGACTTGTATTCACCACAAATCTTACAGTAATGTCCTCTATGCTTCTTTGCCATGACAGTTTATTTTATCAAATACGAAATCAACTGCTCCATGCTATTTTCGATACTTTCAATAGTTGGTATATCTTTGTAGGCAAGGTCTGGAAGTTCTTTTGCATAGACGTTGCTTAACGCTGACCATACATTATGTAGGTCACAGATGATTGGAGAATCCATGATGTCTTTGTTTTGCCATCCTTCAGGCTTGTCGAATCTCTGTTGGTCTTGTGCAAACAAGTTGTTGAAGTCCGATTTGAAAGCATCGCTTTTCAGATATTTCTGTGTCTCTGCATCATTCAATAGAAAATGCAAATCATAGAAATGGCGTATCTTGGCTGTCAATTCCGGCAAGTAGTTGTCGGCTAAGGAACAGCGAAGCAATGATACCAGCTTCTCTGTCAATGTCCTACGCCTGTCGAGAACATTCACCTCGAAAGGTTGCATATCATATTCCTCTATCAAGTTCTCGTTGCCTGTCTTTTGCAAGAACTCAGTCAAGAAGCTTTGCAGTTTACATTTCTGAAAAGGATATGGATTGGCAAAGGAATTGATTTCAACAAGCAACTGTCCTGCCTTGATAGCACCTACTTGTAATGTATCAATAGCTCTTGGATAAGAATAGTATGCCTTGTGATAGTGAGATCCCTTGCTCGTAAAACCAGGCATATCTATTTCCTGCAGACCTTCCGTCATGTTTTTGGCAGTTCTCTTGATCAGCATCTTCAATTGGTTGCCGCTGAGCGTCCATGCCTCAGAGATAGCTATATCTATGTCTTCTGAGAATCGACTTCCGATACCGTATGCTTTTGTAAGACTTGTTCCTCCTTTGAAAATGGCACGATTCTCCTTGTCGTTCGCAGCCATCAATGACAGCGAGCGACAAATCCAATAGTCCTTCTCAATGAAAATGCTCTTGATGCCAAGTCCTCCAACTTCTACGGGTTGTGATGCAGCTTGCAAGGCATCAGAGAACAATTCCCAGTTTTCATGTAATCTCATATGATGTTCCAGTTTTTTTTGTTTGATAATACTTTGTCGGAGATTGGCAACTTGTAACTGGTCACTCCATTCAATGTTTTGCTGATGATTTCCGTTTCAAGTTCCATGTTCTCGTAGATGGCTCCAAGCAAAGCTCTTACATAAGGTGTGTATGCCAAGGATAGTTCCGCCAATTCTTGCTTCTGATTCTTTGAAAGAGCATTGATCGCTTTGCAAATATTCATCACACATTCATCTGGTGAAGTGGCAGGAATGTCCTTTATAAGGCGCAGAGCATCCAATATTCTAAGTAATGGAATGTTGCTTGATGTTATGGCGTTCTCTTGTAACAAGAAAGATATTTTGACGCCATTCCTTGTGATAGGTCTCCTATATTTATTTGTGCCGACAAGGATAGATGAGCTTATCTGTGTTGTCAGCCCCATGGATGCAAATGCGGCTGTCCCGGTAATGTAACCTACAATTTTGCCATTTTGCTCCAGAAAGTCCTTTACAAGTTCAGAATCTGCAGGTTTTAGATTTCCAAAGATGGTCTTCTTCGGAATATAGTATTTTCCCTTTGCTATCTTTTGTAGCTCGCCTTGGAGTACAAGACGGTTGAGAGCTTTGGCGAGTGCTGGCTGATACCGCATCTCCACCCCAAAGTCTCTTGTTGTCAATACAACCCCAGCAGGGGTGGATGACAATTTCTCCTTTATCAGTCTTGCTATAACCATGTTTTCTCCTTTTTTTCGAGTGCAAAGTTAATAAAAGTCTTGTTTTTCACGCAATAAACTTGACTTTTATATGTTTCTTTAACCATTTTCATGCTATAATCCTCCCATACCCCTTCATCTTCCCTTGTTTTTTTTCCTCTTAAAATACTGTAACTACTCATGCCCATAGAGGGGCTGAGTAGTTTGCAGGGTATTTCATATTGTTGCTTTATTTGAATTTTGGGCAAAGTTACGAAAAATATTGGTATATGCAAAAGAAAGCAGAATAAATTGTTTTCCTTTTCAGATAAAAACATTAACTTTGCAACTAAAAGAAATGAAAAGTATGGAAAAACTGAAAGATATCAGGGCGATAGCCTTCGATGCCGACGATACGCTCTGGGCATTGCAGAATTACTTCGAGGATGTAGAGCATGAATATTGCGAGCTTCTTTCTGCTTATGGCAAGGAGAAGGAGATTTCTGCAGCCCTCTTTGAAACGGAGAGTCGGAATATGGCAGACTTGGGATATGGCTGCAAGGCTTTCACCCTTTCGCTGGTAGAAAATGCCATCAGGGTGAGTCATGGTAAGGTAGAGGCGAATGTCATTGCTCAGATTCTGGATCTTGGCAAGAGTCTCCTGCATCTTGATGCCAAACCGCTGGAAGGTGTTGAGGCTACCCTTGCCAGCATCCGTGAAATGAGAGTAGGGCAGGAGGATGGTCCTTCCGGTGAAAGAAGATACAAGCTAGCTGTCTTTACCAAGGGAGAACTGATGGATCAGGAGAATAAGTTGTGGCGTTCGGGGCTGCAGCGCTATTTTGATGTGGTAAGTATCGTGAGCGATAAGAAGCCCGAGGCTTACCGCCGTCTTTGCAGGGAGATGGAAGTGAAGCCCGAAGAGCTTCTTATGGTGGGCAACAGCTTTAAGAGCGATATTGCGCCGGCATTGAAAATCGGAGCCTCTGCCGTCCATATCCCTTTCCATACTACCTGGGCGCACGAAAAGATAGAGGAGTTTGAACATCCCAACCTCCGCCGCATCTCCCGCTTTGCGCAGCTGCTGGACATCCTGTAGCTTCCTTGGGGCAAGTTTCGCACAGATAATCTGCGCTAACGTGCTTTTTTCATACCATTAGCGCAGATTATCCACGAATAATTTGCGCTAATGGGGATTTTTTTATATCTTTGCAGAAGATAAGCTGCACTCGGCAATTTGAAAGCAAGCTTTCATTGCGCTCGCTTGCATTATCTTTGCAGAAGATAAGCTGCACTCGGCAATTTGAAAGCAAGCTTTCATTGCGCTCGCTTGCATTATCTTTGCGCAGAAAATAACGAAAGATATGGAACAGAGACTAATAGGAAGAGAAGCAGAACTCAAACTGCTCAATGAATATATAAACTCCGATAAATCAGAGTTTATCGCCGTCTATGGAAGACGACGTGTAGGCAAGACTTTTCTCATCAGAAAAGCCGTAGAGGATCATTTTGCCTTCTTCATGACAGGAATGAACGGAGTTGCCAAAGGCGAACAGCTTGTCAACTTCAGCATTGCCCTGCAAAAATATACCCACTCCACCACTCTGCAGACGTTCAAGAGCTGGCTGCTGGCATTCTATGCCTTGTCACAATACATAGAAACACTTCCGGAAGGCAAGAAAGTAATATTCATCGATGAATTGCCATGGATGGATACCGCCAAATCGGGATTCATACCAGCACTGGAAAACTTCTGGAACAGTTGGGCTGTACTGCGCAACGACATCAAACTCATCGTTTGCGGATCAGCCACATCCTGGATGATCAACAACCTGATTCGCAACCGTGGTGGCTTGCATAACCGACTGACCCATCATCTGATCGTAAAACCATTCACTCTGCACGAATGCGAAGAATACTTCAAGGCTTACCACTTCGGCTACAGCCGAAAACAGATAGCAGAATGCTATATGGTTATGGGTGGAATACCTTATTATCTGTCTATGATGGATAAATCGAAAAGTCTGGCACAGAACATCGACCAGCTGTTTTTCGCAGACAATGCAGAACTGAAAGATGAATTCAACGACTTATACAGAGCTTTGTTTAAGAAATCAGCCGACCATATCGCCGTGGTTACTGCCCTTGCTACCAAAGGAATGGGTATGACCCGACAGGAACTGGTCAAAGCATCGGGAGGAAAAGATAACGGAGCCTTCTCTACTGTACTGGAAGAATTGGAACAATGCGGATTCATCCGTCTGTATGAACCATTCAGCACTACCAACAAGATGACTTCCGACATTCGCCAAAAGCGAAACACCTTATTTCAGTTAGTAGATTTCTATACGCTCTTCTACTTCCGGTTCATCAGACATAACAAGTATCAGGATTCCAGTTTCTGGTCATCCTCCCAGAACAGTCAGCTATACCATACTTGGGCAGGACTGTCGTTTGAGATGCTTTGTCTAAACCATATAGACAAAATCAAGCATGCCCTGGGAATTTCGGGAGTACAGACCTTGGTTTGCTCATGGCGAAGCAGCAACACAGAAAAGGGAGCTCAAATAGACTTGCTGATAGACCGGAAAGATGAAACCATCAACATCTGTGAGATGAAATTCTACAAGAGCGAATTCGAAATCAGCAAGGAATATGAGGAGAAATTGCAGGAGAAACTTCGTATCTTCACTGAAGAGACGAAGACTTCCAAATCGCTTCTCCTCACATTGATTACTTTTTTCGGATTGAAGCAGAACAAACATAGCGACATCGTACAGAAACAGATTACAATGAATGATTTGTTTATTTAAAAGATAGCCCTAAAAAGGGCAGGGTGTGGCTCATGCCACACCCCACCTCAAAACTCCCACACTTACTTCTTCCCCTTCGGTGCCTTACTGAATTTATACATCAAATGCACCATCGCATAGCTTGGCAGGGTGTTGTCCCATTTCTCAGTCTTGCCCTGGCCGCCCACCTCATACACGGTGCTCGAGAGATTCTGAAGAATATCAAAGGCCTCTGCCTTCAGCGTCAGCTTGCCTTTGCAGAACGAACGGGCTAGCGAGGCGTTCCATACCAGATCACTGGTGTTAAACGATTTCTCGCTGTAACCACGCCTGCAATATTCCTTCAGGTCGGTAGAGAGAGAAATCTCCAGGAGTTCTGCCTGCATCTGAGGATTTAGAGGGAAGCTAGTATACTCTGTAACGTACACTACGACTTAAGCTGCCTCAATTGTTCTTCTGTCAATCCAGTTATCTGCATAATCTGAGGCCAAGACATACCAATTGCCAACAAGTTACGGGCTACAGTCAAACCTTTGGACAATTCACCTTCAGCACGTCCTTCTGCTCTACCTTCCACACGTCCTTTAGCAATACCCTTTTCCTCGCCTTCAACATACGAGCCATAAAGACCGGAGTAGTAATCATCAACAGCCTTAATACTTTCATCGTATTTTTCTTGCTCCTCACTACTCAAGCAACGAACATCCGCCAATTTAGCTAGATGATTGAATATCTTCTTCTGTTCCGCTGAAGGCAAATTTTTAAATATTTCTTCCATATACTTCAACACATAAATCCATTTTTTATCTGCTGCGAAGATACGCTTTTTTATTGAAACAGCCAAGAATTTCTGGGATTTTCTTTCAAAAAGAAGGAAAGGAAAAGGTATGGAGAGAGAAAAAGATGAAGATGAGGGTGTATCATAAGTCCACGCCCCTTTCCTATATATAATAAGGATAAGAGAGGGCGAAAAAGCAAGT
>NZ_QSQJ01000002.1:186081-193823 GCF_003436715.1 Prevotella sp. TF12-30
TTCCTATATATAATAAGGATAAGAGAGGGCGAAAAAGCAAGTTTTATATGTTTTTTCGCCCCGTTTGCATTTATTAACTTTTTTTTAGACAACTTATTAAAATTTATCGTAAATTTGCAACCGGTTATTAAAATATAATAAGCCTACACAATAAGAATCATGAATTGAATCAATATATAAACTTAGTCAGACAATTATATTATTAAGAATCTGATTATCTTATAAAACTACATAATATAACAATTAAAACCAAACAATTATGAGCAAAAAAAGTCAGTTTGGCATGACCCTATTACTATCTACGATCTTTAGTAGGTGGCGCCAATGCGAGTACTGTTCCTTCCTCAAGTACATTTGGTGTAGCCCAGGTAACACAGCAGGGTGCTGTTTGCAAGGGTGTGGTAAAGGACGCTGCTGGTGAACCAATTATTGGTGCAACGGTCAAGGTAAAAGGTTCCGATAAGACAGGAGCTGTAACTGACCTGGATGGTGTATTTACCATTTCTGGTGTAGAAAATGGACAGACTATTGTTATTTCCTACATTGGTTATGTAACACAGGAAGTGAAGTTCAAAGGTCAAGCTTTGGACGTTGTAATCTATGAAGATTCTAAAACTCTTAATGAAGTAGTTGTAGTAGGTTACGGTACTACTTCTAAGAGAAAGACTACATCTGCTATCTCTTCTGTAAAGGCAGATGACATCGCTAAGGTACCTGTACCTAATATTACACAGAGTTTGGCAGGACGTGCTCCTGGTCTTATCGTGCAGCAGTCAGGTGGTGGTATCAACGCCAAGGCATCTATCAAGATCCGTGGTGGTGGCACACCTCTCTACGTTATCGATAACATTATCTGTGAGGAGCGTGACTTCCAGAACTTGAATACAGATGATATCGACCAGGTAACTGTATTGAAGGATGCTTCTGCTACCGCTATCTACGGTGCTCGAGCAGCCAACGGTATCATCATGGTAACTACCAAGAAGGGAGCTACAGGCAAGTTGAATATTGACTATAGCTTCAACTACACACTCTCTCAGCCAGCCGACTTGCAGGATAAGGTAGATTCTTATACAGCAGCTACCTATCTGAACCGCGGTCTGGAATATGACGGACGTGCCCCTCAGTACTCTCAGGAAGAACTGGAACTCTTCCGCAACGGTTCTGACCCAAAGGGTCATCCTAATGTAGATTGGCAGGACGTATGTATGCGTGCTTTCGCTCCTGAAATGCGCCACAATCTCTCTGTTGCAGGTGGTAATGATGTGATGAAGATTTACACTGGTCTGGGTTACTACAATCAGGAGTCTATCTATCGCACCAACTCCAACAACATGCAGCGCTACAACTTCCGTACCAACATGGAGGCTACCTTCAAGCAGATTGGTTTGAAGGTACAGACGGGTGTAGATGCTTACATCGTGGATACAAAGGAACCTGCAACTGCTTCTGGTCGTGGATATTACACAGTATGGTCGCACATTCAGAACAAGCGCCCTTGGGAGCCTGCTTACAACCAGTACGGACAGATTTACAGCGGTACTACCGATAACCCACTCGTTGACATCAGCGGTGATGGCGGTTACTATAAGGAGCAAATCAGTTCTGTACGTGGTAACCTCAACCTGATCTGGGAGGTGCCATGGGTGAAGGGACTTACCCTGAAGGCGCTCACCAGCTACGGTATCGTGAACGACCGCAACAAGACATGGAATAAGTCTGCACAGACATACGACTGGGAGGGCAATCCTGCTACTGCCAACAAGCCTAGCTTGAGCAAGAACGTTTACTACCGCAGCAACTTCAATACTCAGTTCTTCGTTGACTACTCTCGTACCTTCTTTGAGAAGCATACTGTAGGTGCAACCTTCGGTGTTGAGGCCAGCGGTTCAGATTACGACAACTCATCTTTGGCTCGTAACTCATACCTCTTCGACGTTGACCAGATGAATTCAGGTCCTGTAGATACAGCTACCAACGGTTCACAAGAGGGTGTAGGTTATCGCCGTGCAGCCTTTATCGGCCGTTTGAAGTACGACTATGATTCTCGCTACATGTTCGAGGTGAATATGCGTCATGACGGTAGTGATTACTTCCCAAAGAACAAGCGTTGGGGAACCTTCTTCTCTGGCTCTGCAGCATGGGCAGTATCTGATGAGGCATTCTACAAGAACCTCGGTATCGACAAGGTGCTCAACCTCTTGAAGATCCGTTCTTCTTACGGTGAGATCGGTCAGGACGGCAATGTAGGACGTTTCGCTTATGTATCTTCTTATGGTATGAATACCCGTGGTGCTTACCTCGGCGGCAAGTGGTACTCAAGCTTCTATGAGGGTGGCCTTATCAGTCCAGATATGACCTGGTACACCACCAAGGACTTCAACATCGGTGTTGACTTCGCTACACTCAACAGTCGCTTGTCAGGATCTATCGATTACTTTGCCAAGGTTACAACAGGTTACATCGCTTCACCTTCAAACGTAGGTTATACAGCTCCTCTGGGCAAAAACCTTCCTTACGTGAAGTCAGACGGTGAGAGCATCCGCCGTGGTGCTGAGTTCGTACTCCAGTGGAAGGACAGCTTCGGTGACTTGAAGTATGGTGTTTCTGCCAACTTCACTTTCTACGATGACCGTTGGAACATCAACCCTAACGAGAGCGAGACTTCATTGAAGAACCCATATAAGCGCAGCACACAGGTAGGTGCTTACTCTGGTGTTTACTACAAGAACCTCGGCTTCTACAAGAATTATGAGGACATCATGAACAGTCCTAAGCGTAATGGCTCAACCAACCTGATGGCCGGTGACTTGAAGTACTACGACTTCAACGGTGACGGTAAGATTGATGGTGATGACCAGTATCGCCAGGGTTCAGGTGGAACTCCACAGTCTAACTATGGTTTCAATGTAGATTTGGAATACAAGGGCTGGTCGCTCAGTATGTTGTGGCAGGGTGCTACCAACTACAACCTCTATGTAGATGGCATTCTCCAGGGTGGTAACAGTAACTATTTGCCAGTGATTTACGATTTCCAGAAGGATATCTGGGCACCTGACAATACCAACAGTCTCTACCCACGTCAGCATGCATCAGCAGGTTTCAACGGCAACAACAACTTCGTAAGCTCTAACTTCTGGTTGGTTGATGCTCACTACCTGCGCTTGAAGACCCTCTCTATCGGTTACGACTTGAAGCGTACCGTTCTCAGCAAGCTGGGATGGTTTACCAAGTGTAATGTATCTCTCGCAGGCTACAACCTCCTTACCTTCAGCCCTGCCAAGAAGTGGGGATTCGATCCTGAGTCAGGTTCAGGTAGCGGTTATACATATCCGATTTCAAGAGTATATACAATCAGCGTGAACATCGGCTTCTAAATTCTAACAATAATTAAAAAGCATATTCATTATGAAACATAAACATATATTGCCAATTCTGTTGATGGGAGCCCTCGGCCTTCAGAGCTGCAGCGATTTCCTCGACACCAAGCCAACAGAAGGCTATCCTGAAACAACTGTTTGGGAGACACAGGGTACTGTTGATGCATTCGTCATCGGAAACTATGGCAATGCGTTCGGCCTTTACGAGTGGTTCTCTACATGGGACAAGACATTCACCAACAACATGGTGAACTGCCGTGCCGACTGTCCGGGTGAGGCTCGTGGTCTTATCGAGAACACCTATGATTGTGGTTTGAACAGCCGCTTTACCTCTATCCGTAACTGTAACCTCATCATCGAGAAGATGAAGGAATCTTCTATTCCTGAGGCTTACAAGGCACGCTTTACAGCAGAGGCAAAGATGATGCGCGCCATGATTTACTTCGACCTGGCTCGCAAGGCTGGCCGTTATATCTGGGTGGACCGTGTACTCACCACCGGCGACGAGTTCAATCTTCCTCTTACCAAGGATATCGTAGAGAGCTACCAGCACGTACTGACCGATTTGCGTGAGGCTATTCCTAACTTGCCAGAAGAGGCAGAGGCTGGTCGCCTGACAAAGAATGCCGGCTATGCATTCCTCTCTGAGGTTTGCCTTACAGCTGCAGCTTATACCAACGACAATGCATCTCTGCAGGCAGGCAAGAGCCTTTATCAGGAGGCTATCGACGCAGTTGACGCCCTCAAAGGTGTTTCACTCGATGCCAACTATGAGAGTATCTTCAACCAGAACGGTGCTTACTCTTCACCTGAGATCATTCTGGCTCAGTACTGGAGCAAGGACAATACAACCGTACAGGGTACTGATATGATCAACCTCATCCCTAACCTGCTCAACTCAAACCTTGAGAAGAACGGTTGCGGACCTTTGTTCAAGAATCCAGATATCTTTGAGTGCTGGCTCGACCACACTCCAAGCCAGAACCTCGTAGATGACTATCTGGTTATCGACCAGGAGACAGGTAAGGCAGTACGCTGGTATGAGGCTTCACAGTTCGTCAACAACACCACTCCTATCAGCCGCGATGAGGCTATTGCCAGCATCGAGCACAAGGATGATGCAGAGTTTGACGGTGGTCAGTACTTCAAGGCATTCAAGGTGAAGACTGCTGGTACCAACATCAGCGACCTGATGTATCAGCACCGTGACAAGCGTTTCGACGCTTCTATCGTTCACGACGGTTCTACATACCTCGGCGAGAACATCACCACTTACACTCGTGGTAACTTCAGCCGCTGGGCAACCAACCGTTACGCTAACGACCACGTGCCTCTGACCAACTACGCAATGCGCAAGTCTATCTATACCAACTGGGATCCACGTCCATTCTACAATGTATATACGGATTACCACAAAGTTATCTTCCGCTATGGCCGTTGCCTGCTCAACAAGGCAGAGGCTCAGCTCCGTCTGAACAAGGTGTCTGATGCAGTAGCAACTCTCAACCTGACCCGCCAGACTCATGGTGGTCTTCCTGCTTCTGAGGCATCTACTCTTGCTGATGCATGGAAGGACTACAAGATTGAGCGCCGTGTAGAACTCTTCTGGGAGGGCGACTGGTACTTCAGTCTGCTGCGTTGGGGTAAGTATGGTCAGGAGGCTAACGATGGCAAGGCTCCTGGTAGCGTAATCAATGAGCTTACAGAGCCAGCAACATTCATCGAGATTAAGCCAGACCACTCTGCTTTCTATATCGGTAATGTTCAGCTGTCAAATGATAAGCGTACATTCGATACACGCTCTTATCTCTTCCCAATTCCAAAGTCATTGATTCAGGCAAACTCTGCCATCAACGAATCTGACCAGAACCCAGGATGGGAGTAATATTATTAATAAACAAAAAATCGAATAGAAATGAAAAAGATATCTCTTTCAACACTCAAGTGGGTGTTTCTGTTGATTTGCATGCCTCTTCTTACAGCATGTAGTTGGGAGGATCTGCCTTCTTACGAGGAGGCTGAAATCAGCGCCGTACAGCTCTACCACCGTTGGGCAAGTACAGACAAGGATCCTATCACTGGCGAGCCTGTGGTAAAGGAAAAGCGTTTGAACTGCCAGAGTACTGTTGACTCTGAGAATGGCGTCATCAGCGTAAGTGTTTCCGTTCCTGAAGCTGGCGGCGACTTCTCTACAGAAGTACGCAACCAGGTAACTCAGAGCAAGTTGTGGGGTCAGGTAACTGTTTCTACAGCAGCTCGTATTACTCCTGTTGAGGGAACTGCTAACTTGGGTACTCCAGACGATTGGACCAAGGAACGCAAGTTCAGCGTAAAGGCTGCCAATGGCAACACAAAGATCTGGACTATTAAAATTGTTAGTTTTAATAAATAAGCTTGCCAGCTCCTATTTCAGGAGTTAGCCAGAAAAAGGGGAAAGCCCGGAATCTTCTCTGATTTCGGGCTTTCTTAAAATTAAGAATAATAGAAAAGATATCATTATAATGAAGAATACTATCAAAGAAAGACTGATTGTTCTGT
Organism: Prevotella sp. TF12-30; assembly: GCF_003436715.1. Lineage (NCBI taxonomy): Bacteria > Pseudomonadati > Bacteroidota > Bacteroidia > Bacteroidales > Prevotellaceae > Prevotella > Prevotella sp. TF12-30. Next base: position 192,000 of record NZ_QSQJ01000002.1, read on the forward strand.
CGCTTTTACTGTTGTCGTTCATTTCTGTAAGTGCTGCTGAGAAGGTTATCAGCGTCAGCCAGAACGGAAATGCAGCCAATGCTATCCGCAGCGCATTGGAAAAGGCTGCTGCCATGAAGGGAAGTCCAGTAACTTTGAAGCTGGAACTCGGTGTATGGAACATTACCCGTGAGGAATCTACCGTGCGCAAATATTATATTTCGAATACTACGTCAGAGGTTGAGTGTGCAGATCCTTCAAAGCACATCGCCCTGCTGCTGCGTGGCCTTCGAAATGTAACCATCGACGGTAATGGCTCTACACTGATGCTCGACGGCGAGATGTCGGCATTTGTCATCGACAACTGCCAGAACATCACACTCCGTAATCTTAATATTGACAATGCTCATCCTACCCAGACCGAAATGACCGTGGAGGCTGATGGTAAGGACTATATGATATGCCGAACTCATCCTACCTCACAGTACCGCATCAAGGATGGTAAAGTAGAATGGTACGGACGTGGCTGGGCTTTCAGCAGAGGTATTGCGCAGTGGTATGACCCTATTAAGGATATTACCTGGCGTGACTGGAGTCCTACTGACAATGTGGTAGAGGCTCGCGAGATGGAGCCTGGTAAGCTCTATATCAAATACAACAAGAAGCCTGCCGTTCCTGTAGGTACTGTCTTCCAGATGCGCGACGCTATCCGCCGTGAGGCTTGCGGACTTATCTGGGAGTCTAAGAATGTTCGTCTGGACAATGTACGTATCTATTATCTCAGCAACTTCGGTGTTGTAGGTCAGGTTTCTGAAAACATTTCTATCCACCGCTGCTGGTTTGCACCAGAGGAGGGAAGTGGCAGAACCAATGCAGGATTTGCCGACTTTATCCAAATTTCCGGCTGCCGTGGACTGGTGGATATTACCGATACCAAGTTTGCCGGTGCTCATGATGACCCTATCAATGTGCATGGAACTCATTTGCAGATTGTTCGTGCAACCTCTGCCAACAAGCTGCTCCTGCGCTATATGCATCATCAGACCTATGGTTTCCAGTCATTCCACAGCGGCGATGACATAGAAATCGTAAATCCTGAAACACTTCTTGCTGAGGGTACCTTCAAGGTAAAGAGTGCCAAGATGGTTTCTCCTCGCGAGATAGAGATTACGCTCACCAAGCCAGTACCAGCGAATCTATTGAAGAATGGAACACGTGTAGTGGAGAACATCACCTGGACTCCTCGTGTACACATTGCACGTTGCCACTTCAGCCGTATTCCTACTCGTGGTATTCTCATTACCACCCGTCAGCCATCTGTTATCGAGGATAACTATTTCTACGGAATGCAGATGAGTGCTATTCTCGTGGCAGACGATGCTCGCAGCTGGTTTGAATCGGGTCCGGTTCACAATCTCATCATCCGCAACAATACTTTCAATCGTTGCGCTAGTTCTACTATCTGGATCAATCCAGAAAACCGCAAGAAGGCAGGTGCTGTTCACCGCAACATCACCATCGAGAACAATGTATTCACTCTGCGTTCTCAGGACGACAAGCCTCTTGTTTATGATTCGGTAGATAACTTGAAGGTGAAGAACAATATTGTGATTAGTCCAAATGGTGAGACAACAAAATTGAGTTATTAGTCATCTTATACGGGATAACTTAGAATTGAATAACTATCAAATTAGTTTAATTGTACTAGGTTAGATCTATAGAATAGGCTTATTGTAAGATTAGGTTTATAAGATTTAGTTTTAAAAAAATAGGTCGATAAGAATAGTTATTAAATTTGGTTCAATTATTGACTTACACAAATCAAATAATGAAAACTAAGCGTAT
>NZ_QSQJ01000020.1:0-33057 GCF_003436715.1 Prevotella sp. TF12-30
GATACACCCCCAAACGGCCGTTCTCGGACGGGCTGGGGGGGCAAAATGGAACAAGCTCATCTTGTCAAGCCAGCACCGCTACTGCCATTGCTCCCCAGCAGCCTAATACTCCTATCGCATTCAGCCCAGAGGCACAAGCCGTGATGGAGGCAGGAAAGGCTCTGTGGAGATATTATCACGAACAGCCCGAAGCCATCGCCGACGCAGCCCTCTACGACATTCGCCTACATTTCCAAGGTGTGAACGACAAGGGCAAAATGAACACAGGCATCCAAGACGAACATTACAATCAGCTTATGGCAGAACTTCGCCAAAGACTGAAGGTTCTTGCACAGAAGATAGAGCCTAAGGTGTACGAGTACGGTTTCTTGAAAAAATAAAGAACTTTTAAAAAAGACAATTCTTCCCTCTGCCATCCACATTTTCCCACCCACACAAAAAAAAGGGGACTGAAATCTCATTTCTGAAATTTCAGTCCCCTTAAAATTTTTATTTAGCTAATGAATAGCAAATGCTTTATCTCCAGGAGATTAAGCCTTGCCCTCCATCTGAGCCTTCAACTTAGCAAGAGCATCGATGTCGCCGAGTGAAGTACCAGCAGCTACGTTGTTGATAGCTGGAGTCTCGTTCTTGCGACCACCGTTACCACCACGCTTGTGAGCTGGCTTAGCGATTGGCTCGTCCTTGCCCTCCTCGAATGTACGAGAGTGAGAGAGGATGATACGCTTTGTCTCCTTAACGAACTCGATTACCTTGAAGTCGAGCTCCTCGCCCTTCTTAGCCATTGAGCCGTCCTCCTTAGTGAGGTGCTTTGGAGTAGCGAAGCCTTCGCCACCCTCTGCGAGAGCAACTACAGCACCCTTGTCCATCATCTCAACGATGGTACCCTTGTGTACAGAACCTGGAGTGTAGATTGTCTCATACTCATCCCATGGGTTCTTCTCCAACTGCTTGTGGCCGAGGCTCAAGCGGCGGTTCTCCTTGTCGATCTCGAGAACTACTACGTCGAGAGTAGCACCAACTGTAGTGAACTCAGATGGGTGCTTGATCTTCTTGGTCCAAGAGAGGTCAGAGATGTGGATCAGACCGTCAACGCCCTCTGCGAGCTCTACGAAGATACCGAAGTTAGTGAAGTTGCGAACCTTAGCAACGTGCTTGCTGCCGATAGGGAACTTAGTCTCGATGCACTCCCATGGATCTTCCTTGAGCTGCTTGATACCGAGGCTCATCTTGCGCTCAGCGCGGTCGAGAGTCAAGATAACAGCCTCTACGTCGTCGCCAACCTTCATGAAGTCGTTAGCTGAACGGAGGTGCTGGCTCCAAGACATCTCAGAAACGTGGATCAAGCCCTCTACACCTGGAGCAATCTCAACGAATGCACCGTAGTCAGCCATAACCACTACCTTACCCTTCACGTGATCACCTACCTTGAGGTTTGGATCAAGTGCATCCCATGGATGTGGAGTGAGCTGCTTCAAACCGAGAGCGATACGCTTCTTCTCCTCATCGAAGTCGAGGATAACAACGTTGATCTTCTGGTCGAGAGATACAACCTCGTGTGGATCGCTTACGCGGCCCCAAGAGAGGTCTGTGATGTGGATCAAACCGTCAACACCGCCGAGGTCAACGAATACACCGTAAGTAGTGATGTTCTTAACGGTACCCTCGAGGATCTGACCCTTCTCGAGCTTGCCGATGATCTCCTTACGCTGCTGCTCGAGCTCCTGCTCGATGAGCGCCTTGTGAGATACAACGACGTTGCGGAACTCCTGGTTGATCTTTACAACCTTGAACTCCATTGTCTTGCCTACGAATACGTCGTAGTCGCGTATAGGGTGAACGTCGATCTGGCTTCCTGGCAAGAAAGCCTCGATACCGAAGACGTCAACGATCATACCGCCCTTAGTGCGGCACTTGATGTAACCCTGGATGATCTCCTCGTTCTCGAGAGCAGCGTTAACACGCTCCCAAGACTTGCTGAGGCGAGCCTTCTTGTGAGAGAGTACCAACTGACCCTTTGTGTCCTCCTGGTTCTCTACGTAAACCTCAACCTTGTCGCCTACCTTGAGGTCTGGGTTGTAACGGAACTCAGAAGCTGGAATGATACCGTCGCTCTTGTAGCCGATGTTTACGATAACCTCTTTCTTATCAACAGAGATTACGGTACCCTCAACCACCTGGTGCTCAGTTACCTTGTTAAGTGTTTCGTCATAGGCCTTCTCGAGGTCTGTTTTGCTGACGCCTGCGTTTGTGCCATTCTCGAACTCATCCCAATTGAAGTCGTCGAGTGGCTGTACGTTCTTAAAATTTGACATAAAAAATAATTAAAAAAATTAAATTAATAAAGTTTGACTTTATATATTGTTGAAATCGGGCGCAAAATTACTCATTTTCTTTGAGTTACAAGCATTTGTGTTTGTTTTTCTTTGGTTTATTAATGATATTTAACTAAATGGGGCGGTTTGAGGGCGAATCTTGTGGTTCCTACTTATTATATATAATGTCTTCATCGGATATTCTTTTCATCGTTTTTTTTTCTTCATCGGATTACGCGGAGTTATCGGATACATTCTTGCTGCACGGATTACGCACGGAATTTAAACGGAAAGCGACCAGTTCGGTCGTGGAACCGGAACTGCGTGACCTTATAACATGTGGTTTAAGTCGCCAGTTGCATGAATTTTGCGTTAAATTCATTAAAAAAATGCACGGAAATGTTGGGGATTGCAAATATTTTGTTACCTTTGCCCTTGATTATGAAAATATGAACTAACGATTGAGTAGATATGACACTAGTCATTTTAACCATACTGATCCTGGCCTGCGTGCTCATTGCAACTGAGAACGTGACCAAAGTAAACCGTGCTGCCGTGGCTATCTTCGCCGGAACGGTGGGATGGGTGCTGTATATATGCTTCGGTATGGACTTCGTAACTAGCGAACATTCAGCGGATTATACCCGCTTCCTCAATTTCAGCGAAATGGAATCAACCAGTACTTCCGTCAAGTACTTCATCTCCCGAAACATCTTCCTCCCACAGGTGGGTAGGGCAGCGGAGATCGTGATGTTCCTGCTCGCTACGATGACGATCGTAGAAATCCTCAACAACAACGGCTGCTTCGACTTCGTGCGCCAGTTGCTTCGCACACGCAGCAGCAAGAAGATGCTGTGGACACTCGCCATCGTTACATTCCTGATTTCCATCAATCTCGATAACCTCACTACCACCGTGATGATGCTCACCATGATGCATGGCATCATCCCGAGCAGAAGACAGAGAATGGTGTATGGAAGCGCCATCCTCGTAGCTGCCAACTGTGGCGGTGCGCTCACCGTGATTGGTAACCCGGAAGGTCTGGTGCTCTGGAATTCAGGGGCTGTTACAGCCACCGTTTTCTCCTTTTCATTACTCCTCCCTTGTCTTGCAGCGTGGTTGATTCCAACCCTGCTGATGCAGCGTATGTTGCCGGAAAGAGTTGAGACAGAGTGGATTGTGATGCCTTTTCGTGGCGATGATACCCGCCTGAACAAGTGGCAGAGATTGCTGATGCTCCTCGTGGGAATCGGCGGTCTGTGGTTTATCCCTACCTTCCATAACATCACCAAGCTCAGTCCGTTCCTGGGCGCCCTGTGCGTGCTCAGCGTACTCTGGATTGTGAACGAGATCTTCAATCGCAAGCTCATGAACATGGATGCGATGGTGGAGCGTCGTACCCCTAGAGTGCTGCAATACGGTGTGATTCAGATGATTCTCTTCGTGATGGGAATGATTCTCGCCGTGGGCGTGGTGAAGGAGACAGGTGCCTTCTATGACCTCTCCAGCTGGATGGGAACCAGCGAGGAGCACCCTAATGTATGGCTGCATGGCGTGGCTGCCGGAGTGCTGAGTACGGTACTCGACAACTTTGCCACCGCCATGAACTTCTTCTCATTGCACGATGTGATGGGATTGGGCGACCCTACCTATGCCATGGATTCGGTATATAATACCAACGGTCTCTACTGGCAGGTAATCGCTTACTGCGTAATGGCAGGAGGCAATGTGCTGGGCATCGGTACCATCAGCGGTCTCGCCCTGATGAAGATGGAGCACATGCGCATGGGCTGGTTCTTCCGCAATATCGGATGGAAGGCCCTCGTGGGTGGCGTGGCTGGCCTCGTTATCCTCTGGCTCTCGCACACCCTGATGGGAAGAGCCGTTTACTTAATGATTTAAACAACCATATCTGAAGAAGAATAGAAAGAATCTGAAAACGGAAGAGATTCAGGAGATTCAAAAAAAGAAGAATCAGACGGAAGAGATTCAGGAAGATTCAAAAAGAAGAATCAGACGAAAGAAATTCAGGACGAATCAGACGACGAAAGAGATTCAGAAAGTTCTAAAGAAGAAAAGGGGATGTAACACGCATCCCGGAACCAACAAGAAAGCATATTTTTTTTATTAATGTATCACTAATATATAATATAATAAGGTATATATAGTTATGGCAAAGATTAAGACTATAGGTATTTTGACATCTGGAGGTGATGCTCCTGGTATGAACGCGGCAATCCGTGCAGTGACCCGTTCGGCTATCTACAACGGATTCAACGTGAAGGGTATCTATCGTGGTTATGATGGACTGATCAACGACGAGATCAAGCCTTTCACTACTGAGAACGTGAGCGGTATCATCGGTACCGGAGGTACGATGCTGAAGACTGCACGTTCCAAGGAATTCATGACCGAGGAAGGTCGCCAGAAGGCTTTCGAGAATATTCAGAAAGAGGAAATCGATGCTTTGGTAGTAATCGGCGGTAACGGTTCGCTCACCGGTGCGATGAACTTCGCACGCGAGTTTGACATCTGCTGCATCGGTCTGCCTGGTACCATCGACAATGACCTCTATGGCACTGACAACACCATCGGTTACGATACTACGATGAACACCATCGTAGAGTGCGTGGACCGTATCCGTGATACTGCGCAGAGCCACGAGCGTATCTTCTTCATCGAGGTAATGGGCCGTGATGCCGGATTCCTGGCACAGAATTCTGCCATCGCCAGCGGTGCAGAGGCTGCCATCATCCCAGAGGATTCTACCGATGTTGACCAGTTGGCTCAGTTCATGGAGCGCGGTATCCGCAAGTCTAAGAAGAGCTGTATCGTCATCGTGTCTGAGAGTCCTAAGTGCGGCGCGCTCTACTATGCCGACCGTGTACGCAAGGAGTTCCCTGAGTTCGACGTGCGTGTATCTATCCTCGGTCACCTGCAGCGTGGTGGTCGCCCATCAGCCCGCGACCGTATCCTCGCCAGCCGTACCGGTTGCGGTGCCATCGAGGCTATCATGCAGGGTCAGCGCAACGTGATGATCGGTGTGCGCAACAATGAGGTGGTTTACGTGCCACTTTCAGAGGCCATCCGTTCAGACAAGCCATTCGACCGCAAGCTGATCAAGGTATTGGATGAACTGAGCATCTAATCAGCTTCTCCTTGCATCGCATTTCGATATTCAATGCTGCTATCGGCATTACTTATAGGAAATGAATGAAAAGTAAAAATGGTTTAAACGGAACTAAAAAAGTTTTAAAACGGAGCAAAATACAAATAAAACTTCCGAAAAATTTGCGGCTTCCGTAAATTGTTGTTACTTTTGCAGGCGTATAACGAAATTCGTGATTCGGGCTTCAATTCCCGATATCACGAACCTCGAATACCAAAAGAACGAAATATAAATATTAAAAAATAAATTTTTAAACTAATAAGCTTATGTCACAAGTAAGTGGACGCATCTCGCAGATTATCGGTCCGGTTATCGACGTATATTTCGATACCAAGGGCGAGAACCCTGAGAAGGTGCTTCCTAAAATTCACGAAGCTCTGAAGGTGAAACGCCCAGACGGACGCGACCTGGTCATCGAGGTGCAGCAGCACATCGGTGAGGATACCGTTCGCTGCGTCGCCATGGACAACACCGACGGCTTGCAGCGTGGCTTGGAAGTTGCCGTAACAGGCAACCCAATCATGATGCCTGCCGGAGAGCAGATCAAGGGCCGTATGATGAATGTAATCGGACAGCCTATTGATGGTATGAACGAATTGGACATGAAGGGTGCTTATCCTATCCACCGCGAGGCTCCGAAGTTTGACGAGCTCTCTACGCACAAGGAGATGCTTGCCACCGGTATCAAGGTGATCGACCTGCTCGAGCCTTACATGAAGGGTGGTAAGATCGGTCTCTTCGGTGGTGCCGGTGTGGGTAAGACCGTGCTCATCATGGAGTTGATCAACAACATTGCCAAGGGACACAACGGCTACTCTGTATTCGCTGGTGTAGGTGAGCGTACCCGTGAGGGTAACGACTTGATTCGAGACATGCTCGAATCTGGCGTTATCAAGTATGGCGAGAAGTTCCGCCAGGCGATGGATGAGGGTAAGTGGGACCTCTCACTCGTTGATCCTGAGGAGCTTGCCAAGAGTCAGGCTACCCTGGTGTATGGTCAGATGAACGAGCCACCTGGGGCACGTGCTTCAGTAGCGCTTTCCGGACTGACCGTAGCCGAGGAGTTCCGTGACCACGGAGGCAAGAACGGTGAGGCTGCCGACATCATGTTCTTCATCGATAACATCTTCCGTTTCACCCAGGCTGGTTCTGAGGTATCTGCGCTTTTGGGCCGTATGCCATCAGCCGTAGGTTATCAGCCAACACTGGCTTCTGAGATGGGTGCCATGCAGGAGCGAATCACTTCTACCAAGAATGGTTCCATCACCTCAGTACAGGCTGTTTATGTGCCTGCCGACGACTTGACCGACCCTGCTCCAGCCACCACCTTTACTCACCTGGATGCCACCACAGAGCTTTCGCGTAAGATTGCATCTCTGGGTATCTATCCTGCCGTAGATCCACTGGGTTCTACCTCTCGTATCCTCGACCCACTGATCGTGGGCAAGGCTCACTACGACTGTGCACAGCGAGTAAAGCAGTTGCTGCAGCGTTACAACGAGTTGCAGGATATCATCGCCATCCTCGGTATGGATGAGCTTTCTGATGAGGATAAGTTGACCGTGAACCGTGCACGCCGTGTACAGCGTTTCCTGAGTCAGCCATTCACCGTAGCAGAGCAGTTCACAGGTCTGAAGGGTGTGATGGTACCTATCGAAGAGACTATCAAGGGCTTCAACGCCATCCTCGACGGCGAGGTGGATGACCTGCCAGAGCAGGCATTCCTCAACGTAGGTACTATCGAGGATGCGAAGGAGAAGGCTAAGCAGTTGCTCGCAGCAGCACAGGCGTAATCTTTAAATCCACGGCTTATGTTACAGCTAAAGATAGTATCTCCTGAGAAAGTAGTCTTCCAGGGTGAGGTAGAGAGCGTACTGGTTCCGGGAACCCTCGGCTCGTTCGAGATTCTCAAGGATCACGCGCCAATCATCTCTTCGCTCGAAGTGGGCAAGGTGGAATACACCACCAGGGAAGGCAAGCAGGCAATGAACATCAAGGGCGGATTCGTGGAATGTAAGAAAAACGAAGTAAGCCTTTGCGTAGAAGTATAAAATTAAGAATTCATAATTCTCAATATTGACAAGACAGATCATGGAAAAAGATGAAAAGATGCGCTTGCAGGCTATCAGGCAGGCAGGTATCAAGTACAAGCAGATTTCCCTGTGGCTCACAGCTCTCATGGCTCTTGCCATCCTCTTCGCCTGTAGGGTTTCTGCCTTATGCGATGATATTCTGCCACGGGTGGTTAACCCGCTGATAGTGAGTGCGATATTCTCGCTCGTTGCAAGTACTGCTTATGGCGAAGCCTGGAAGGCTGTGGCTAAATCATCTCCCGCCAATCTCGCCAAGTTCTACCTGGCGGCACTGGTCATCAAGATGGTAGCCGGCACCCTGGTGTTCCTCATCTACGTGCTGACATGCGACAAGCAGAACATCCTGGGATTCACCGTCATCTTCGCCCTGTTCTATGTCATGCTTCTCGTGTTCGACTGCATCTACTTCGCTCGGGTAGAGAAAAAGAGCCGCCTCTCTTAATGCGGCTCCGAGACAAATAATTAATAAACAAAGTAAGAATTAAAGAATATGAAACATCTCAAACAATTCCTCTTGATGGCGATGCTGCTCTTCACGCTGGCGCCAATGCAGGTGTCGGCAAAGGAAAAAATCGACGTGAAAGAGATATTGTGGGGTCATATCAAGGATTCTTATGAATGGCATATCACAAAGGTGGGAGACCATCCCGTAGTGATTCATCTGCCTGTCATCGTAAACACCACCACAGGCTGGCACGTGTTCTGCAGCAGCGAATTCTCGGAAGAGAAGGATGCCAATGGAGACCGTCCTGGACCTTTCAACCTGGTGATCAAGAACGCTGATGCGCAGGCGAATCCCAACAAGATAGTAGAGAAGGTGGGAGGCCAGGAGGTTCGTCCTCTCGACATCTCCATCACGAAGACCGTTTGCGTGCTCTTCATCGATGCTATCATCCTGTTGCTGTGTATCCTGATTCCAGCCAGCTGGTGCAGGAAGCACAAGGTGGATGACCCTGCACCAAAGGGATTTACAGGACTGATGCACATGTTCGTCATGTCGGTCTATGACGATGTGATCAAGGCTACACTGGGTAAGGAAGCTCCAAAGTACGCACCATGGTTGCTTACCTGCTTCTTCTTTATCTTCGTTGCCAACATCATGGGTATCGTACCATTCCCTCCGGGTGGTGGTAACCTGACGGGTAATATCGCCTGCACCGCATTCTTCGGTGTAACGACATTCCTGATCACCAACTTCACCGGTACGAAGGAATACTGGAAGGAAATCTTCTGGCCGGATGTACCAACGTGGTTGAAGGTGCCAGTACCACTGATGCCATTCATCGAGCTCTTCGGAATCTTCACGAAACCGTTGGCTTTGATTATCCGACTCTTCGCCAACATGATGGCGGGCCATGCAATCGCCCTTGCGTTTGCGGCTATTATTTTCATTATGTTCAACATCAGTGAGAATATGCTGGCCAACTATCTGGCAGGTACGGGTATGACAATTGTGAGTGTTGCGATGAGTGTCTTCATGATGCTCCTCGAAATATTGGTAAGCTACATTCAGGCATTGGTATTCACCATGCTGAGTGCAGTATTCATCTCGCTGGCTCATGTACAGCCTCATGAGGCTGAGCCAGAAATCGTAAAATAGAATTATAAACATAGAAAATATTAACAACTTAAATTATAAGATTATGTTATCACTTTTATTAGCAGCAGATGCTCTCGCAAAGTTAGGTGCCGCAATCGGCGCAAGTTTGGCCGCTATTGGCGCAGGTATTGGTATTGGTCGTATTGGTGGCCAGGCTATGGACGCTATGGCTCGCCAGCCAGAGAAGATGGGCGATCTCCGTTCTTCTATGATCATCGCAGCTGCGTTGGTTGAGGGTGTTGCGTTCTTCGCAGTCATCATCGCCATCTTGGCTATCGTTATGTAATAAAAGGAATATCACCCTTCCCGCCGCGATTCATTCGCAAATCTGCAGAATGCCCCGATATCTGATGCTCTCGGAATCAGTTCTGCTCTTTGCGGGCGGGTGGGTGATCTTTTCCAGAGTTAGTTAAAATAAAACGTTTAAGTAAAACTTTAACCAGTATATATGGATTTATTGATTCCTGATAGCGGTTTGCTTTTCTGGATGACAGTCGTCTTTCTGATTGTTTTCGTCATCTTGAGAAAGGCTGGTTTCGGAGCCATCGTCAAGATGGTGACAAAGCGCAAGGCCTTCATCGACGAGAGCCTGAAGAAAGCGCACGAAGCCAACGAGAAGCTTGCCAATATCCAAAAAGAAGGTGAATCCATCTTGCAGGAAGCTCGCGAGAAGCAGGCTGCCATCCTCAAGGAGGCTGCCGATACACGCGATGCCATCGTAGAGAAAGCACAGGACAAGGCTCGCGAAGAGGGCGCTCGTCTGCTCTCTGATGCCAAGGCACAGATTGAGACAGAAAAGCAGAATGCCATCCGCGAAATCCGTGGACAGGTTGCCGAGCTCTCTGTTCAGATTGCAGAAAAAGTGCTCAAGGCTAAGCTCTCTGACGACAAGGCACAGATGGATATGATAAATCGACTGCTGGACGAGGTTTCTTCTGACAACAAACAGTAAAGCTTATGGATATCGGTGTAATATCGGTGCGTTATGCCCGTGCCCTCATCAAGGCAGCACTCGGCATGAAGCTCGAAGATCAGGTGTACCAGGAGATGCAGACGCTCTACACGAGCTACATCGACGTGCCTGAACTGAGATTTACGATAGACAACCCTATGCTTTCCAAGGACAAGAAGCAGGCGCTTCTCACCACAGCCCTGGGTAAGAACCCATCGGATCTGAGCAAGAAGTTCATCGCACTCGTCCTGAAGGAGGATAGGGAGAGCACCCTGCAATTCATGGCTGCTTCGTATATCACTCTTTACAGGAAACAGAAGAACATCATCCGCGGTAAGCTGATCACCGCCACTGCCGTTGACGCCTCTACGGAGGACAAGATGCGCAAGATGGTGGAGCAGAGAACGCAAGGTACTGTGGAGTTCAAGACTGAGGTGAACCCTGATTTGATTGGTGGTTTCATCCTTGAGTATGATACTTACAGAATGGATGCGAGCGTGAAGACTAAGCTCAACAACATTCTGACACAGCTCAAAAAGTAAAACGGAAAGAGAACGGAAAGGGTTACTTCTTTATAATAAAGGTAATCATCAAGTTCAAATTTCAAAGTTCAAATTTCAAAGTAAATAAACAATGTCAGATAAAATTAAACCAAGTGAGGTGTCTGAAGTGCTTCAGCAGCAGCTCCAGGAGGTGAATGGCTCTCAGCAGTTTGACGAGGTAGGTACCGTGCTTACCGTCAGCGATGGCGTGGCTCGTATCTACGGTCTTCGCAATGCAGAGGCTAATGAGCTTCTTGAGTTCGAGAACGGCACGATGGCCATCGTCATGAACTTGGAGGAAGACAATGTAGGTTGTGTCCTCTTAGGTCCTACTGCTGGCATCAAGGAGGGACAGAGCGTGAAGCGTACTCACCGTATCGCTTCTATCCGCGTGAACGACAACTTCTTAGGTCGTGTCGTTAACCCTCTGGGTCAGGCTATCGACGGTCTGGGTGATATCGATCTCACCGGCGCTTTCGAGATGCCGCTGGATCGTAAGGCTCCTGGTGTGATCTATCGTCAGCCAGTGAAGGAGCCTCTGCAGACAGGTTTGAAGGCTGTCGATTCCATGATTCCTATCGGTCGTGGACAGCGTGAGTTGATCATCGGCGACCGTCAGACCGGTAAGACTGCCATCGCAGTGGATACCATCATCAACCAGAAGAGTTTCTATGAGGCAGGCAAGCCTGTATATTGTATCTATGTAGCCATCGGTCAGAAAGCATCTACCGTTGCAGCATTGGTACAGAACCTGAAGGAGCACGGCGCCCTGCCATATACCATCATCGTAAGTGCTACCGCTGCCGATCCTGCAGCCATGCAGTATTACGCACCATTCGCCGGTGCGGCTATCGGTGAGTACTTCCGCGACCGTGGTTACTCAGCCCTCGTAGTATATGATGACTTGAGTAAGCAGGCTGTGGCTTACCGTGAGGTATCATTGATCCTCCGCCGTCCATCAGGACGTGAGGCTTACCCTGGTGATGTGTTCTATCTCCACTCTCGTCTGTTGGAGCGTGCCGCTCGTATCAACGACCAGCAGGAGGTAGCCGAGCAGATGAACGACCTTCCTGAGTGCCTGAAGGGCAAGGTGAAGGGTGGTGGCTCTTTGACAGCCCTCCCAATCATCGAGACCCAGGCTGGTGACGTTTCTGCCTACATCCCAACCAACGTGATTTCCATCACCGACGGTCAGATCTTCCTGGAGACCGACCTCTTCAACCAGGGCTTCCGCCCAGCTATCAACGTAGGTATCTCTGTATCTCGTGTAGGTGGTTCTGCCCAGATCAAGAGTATGAAGAAGGTGGCTGGTACCCTGAAGATCGATATGGCTCAGTATCGTGAGCTGGAGGCTTTCTCTAAGTTCTCTAGCGATATGGATGCCGTAACAGCGATGACACTGGACCGTGGTAGAAAGAACGACCAGTTGCTGGTTCAGCCTCAGTATCGCCCTATGCCAGTGGGCGAGCAGGTGGCTATCCTCTATTGTGGTGTGCACGGACTGATGCACGACGTGCCTATGGATAAGGTTCGCGATTGCCAGGATCAGTTCCTCGACGCTATGCGCAGCCAGCACGCCGACGTAATCGAGACTTTGGCTGATGGTAAGCTCACCGACGATTGCATCGCGGTGATCAAGGATACCATGGCTAATGTAGCAGGACAATATAAAGCGTAATAGCCTATGCCGTCGTTAAAAGAGATTAAGACTCGCATCGCCAGCGTCAACAGTACCCGTAAGATTACGAGTGCGATGAAGATGGTGGCATCCAGCAAGTTGCATCATGCTCAGGTAGCTATCCAGAATATGCTGCCTTATGAGAATATGCTGGAGCATATCCTGAAGAGCTTCCTGGTGAGTACTCCGAATGTGGACCATGAGTTGCAGGTGGAGCACAAGGAAATCAAGCGTGTGGCTCTCATCGTATATAGCTCTAACAGCAGCTTGTGCGGTGGTTTCAACTCCAACGTCATCAAGATGATGATTCAGGCGGTGGACGAGTATAAGGCTCATGGCATTGACGACATTACGGTATATCCTATCGGCAGAAAGGTGGCTGAGAAGGCACAGAAGCTGGGTTTGAAGATTGGCGGTAACTTCTTGGATCTTGCCGATCATCCTAATTCAGGCGCTTGTGCCGACATCGCCCGCAAGCTTGCCAAGCAGTATGCAGCTGGTGAACTCGACAAGGTGGAGATGATCTATCACCACTTCAAGAGTGCCGGTTCGCAGATCCTGACCCAGAAGACTTTCCTGCCTATCGACCTCAGCACTGAGGCGATAGGAGAGGACAACGACCGTGACCTCACATCGAATGTGGCTACGGCGAAGGCTCAGGAGTATCTGCGCAAGAAGCAGGCTAGTGAGGATGAAAGACAGCGTGCAGAGGCGCATCCTCTGAACGATGACTTCATCGTGGAGCCGGATCTGGAGACTGTATTGGGAGTATTGATTCCTAAGCAGCTTCATCTGATGGTTTACACTGCTTTGTTGGATAGTCAGGCGAGTGAGCATGCAGCCCGTATGGTTGCCATGCAGACTGCTACGGATAATGCCGATGAACTCTTGCGTGAACTGAATCTTCAGTACAACAAGAGTCGTCAACAGGCCATTACGAATGAATTGCTCGATATTGTGGGAGGTAGCGTGAATAACTAAGCTTCCCCCGTTTCATTATAAAAAAGAGGTAATCTGGTTTCCCGGATTACCTCTTTTTTATGTTTTGTTTTTTCTTGTTATCCCCACACGCCCTTTCAGGGCGAGTGGAGTATAGGCTATTTGCCTGTATATTTCTTGATGGCTTTGATAAATGTATCGCCATATTTCTTGATTTTGAATTCGCCGATACCGCTGATGAGACCGAATGCCTGGAGGGTGGTTGGCTTCATCTTCGTTAATTCGTGCAGACTCTTATCTGATAGCACGATGTATGGAGGATAGCCCTGTTCATCGGCAAGATTCTTGCGTATCTTACGCAGATACTCGAAGAGCTTCTTATCTTCTACACCCGCCATCTCATCCTCGAAAATCACACGCTCGGCATGAACTACAGGGATGCTGCTTCCTCTTGAAGGTCTGTTGACCCTTTGCTGACGAGGAGCCCGCTCTTCATTCTCCATAATCGCCAATGAAACCTGGTGTTCTCCCTTGAGGACCTTCCAGCCCAATGGCGTGACCTTCATCTGGTTATGCATGTTATACGCCACTTCGAAGAAACCCATCTGGAGCATCTGCAGCAGATAGGTCTGCCAATCGCGAACGCTTACATCCTTGCCCACACCGAAGGTCTTCAATTCGTTATAGTGATTTCTCGCAATGGCAGGCGTCTGCATACCCCCCAATATCTCGATGCAGGTGCCCACGGCAATCTTTTCGCCCGCTCTTACCACGGCACTCAGCGCCTTCTGGGTAAGCACGGTACCATCGAAGGTGCGGGGCGGATTGTTGCAGACATCACAATGACCACAATCCTTGCTGGAAGTCTCTCCGAAATAATTCAGGAGGATTCTTCTTCGGCAGACTCTCGATTCGGCGTATTCTTCCATTCTTCGCAGTTTTTCCAGATTCACCGATTTCTGTCCGCTTTCTTCGCAGAAAGAACGGAGGGTGATGATATCTGCCATCGAATAGAACAATACCGTATCGGCAGGAGCGCCGTCTCTTCCGGCTCGTCCTATCTCCTGATAGAAACTCTCGATGCTCTTCGGCATGTTGTAGTGAATCACCCATCGCACGTTGCCCTTGTCGATACCCATTCCGAAGGCGATGGTAGCGCACACCACTTCTATCTGGTCCATCTTGAAACGTTCCTGTACAGAGGCTCGCTGTTGGGCAGAGAGTCCGGCATGATAGGCTTCTGCCTGTATGCCATGCTCCTGCAAAGCCTCTGCCACCATCTCCGTATTCTTGCGCGAGAGGCAGTAGATGATGCCTGCCTCGTCTGGGCGACGGGCGATGAAATGGTAAATGAATTTCAGCTTCTCCTTCTTCGTACTTTCCTGGCGCACGGTAAGACTGAGGTTCGGACGGTCGAAACTGCTCACGAAGGTCTGGCCGTTCAGATGCAGCTGGTTGATGATGTCCTCTCGGGTAATCTTATCGGCTGTAGCCGTGAGCGCCATCACCGGCACTCCATTGAATTTCTCGTGTAGGAGTCCGAGCTGGGAATACTCCGGACGGAAATCGTGGCCCCACTGACTGATACAGTGGGCTTCATCTACGGCGAAGAGCGAAATCTTGATGTTGCTGAACAGATAAGGTATCTCGCTGAGGAGTTTTTCGGGCGAAACATAGAGCAGTTTCAGTTCGCCCGCTTCGCATCTTCTGCGGATGATGAGATCATCGGTTACATCGTTGCCGCTGTTGAGAGCTTCGGCTGGAATGCCGTTCGCCTTGAGGGCTTCCACCTGGTCGTGCATCAGACTGATGAGTGGCGAAATGACCACTGCCGTTCCCTCCATGGCCAGCGCCGGAACCTGATAGCACAGACTCTTTCCACCGCCCGTCGGCATCAGCACCAGACAGTCGTTACCTTGCATCACTTCCCGGATGATGGCTTCCTGGTTGGGTCGGAAGGAATCGTATCCGAAGTAAGATTTCAATATCTCGTTGATTTGCATATTTCTTAACTATATTTTCTTCTTTTTCGTTGGATATTCCTGCAAAGTTACGTAAAAAACGGGAGATTTATTACATTTCTTTCAATAAAATAAGAAAAGTTGGCAGAAAAGTTTGAAAATCCAAATAATTGTCGTACTTTTGCGCTAGAAATAAAGGTTTAGAACATGGCAAATTGTAATGTAAACACCCACGAGCGCTTTGCCGACATCCAGATGCTGCGTTACGAGCTGAAGGGATTCGATGCATTGTCGCTCAATCAGAAATTGTATATTTACTGCCTGGCAAAGGCTACCCTGATGGGACGTGACATCACGTTCGACCAGCAGGGAAAGTACAACCTGCGCATTCGCAAAACCCTGGAGGCAATCTATCGCCATTACAAGGGTATAATCGGAGAGGCTATCGAAAACACAGAGACAGCAAGCGATTCTACTACTCAAATCGAAACTTCTTCTGTATGCGATTCCGAAGAATTCAAGGCTTTCGAAGTATATCTGAAGCGCGTATGGTTTGCCAGCGGCATTCATCATCATTATGGCTGCGAGAAATTCAAGCCGGGATTCTCTGAGGAATTCTTCTATCAGTTGATGGAGGAAATCTCTGAGGATGAGTTGCCCCTCAAGAGAGGAGAGAGCAAGGAAGATCTCCTCGCTCAGCTCGTACCTGTCATCTTCGATCCGGAGGTGATGCCGAAACGAGTGAACCAGACCGATGGCGAAGATCTGGTAAAGACTTCTGCCTGCAACTTCTATGAGAATGTGACTCAGGCGGAAGTGGAGAGATTCTATGCCCGATTGAAGGATGCCTCTAATCCGACACCGCCATCTTACGGACTCAACTCCAAGCTCACCAAGCGCAACAACGAGATGATTGAGCTGGTGTGGAAGGAGGATGGACTCTATAGTGAGCCTATCAAGGAAATTGTGTCCTGGTTGCTCAAGGCGCAGAAATTCGCTGAAAATGAGGGACAGAAGCATGTCATCGACCTGCTCGTGAAGTTCTATCGCACCGGTAATCTTGAGGATTTCGACCGATACAGTATCGCCTGGGTAGAGCAGCACGAAGGTATGGTGGATTTCATCAACGGATTCATCGAGGTATATGGCGACCCATTGGGATTGAAAGGTACCTGGGAGGGTATCGTGGAATACAAGGACCTGGAGGCTACCCAGCGAACCCAGACCATCAGTAAGAATGCTCAGTGGTTTGAGGATCATTCGCCTGTGGATCCACGTTTCCGCAAACCGGAGGTGAAGGGCGTTACTGCCAACGTAATCTGTGCGGCGATGCTCGGCGGAGAGGAATATCCTGCTTCGGCTATCGGCATCAATCTGCCTAATGCCAACTGGATCCGTCAGGAGCACGGTTCGAAGAGCGTTACCATCGGCAACCTGACTGATGCCTACAACAAGGCGGCTCAGGGCAATGGATTCAGAGATGAGTTTGTCATCGATGAGGAGACTGTGGCGCTGATGAACCAGTATGCTGATATCACTGACGACCTGCATACCGACCTTCACGAGTGTCTGGGACACGGCAGCGGTCAGCTTCTTCCTGGCACCGATCCTGATGCCCTGAAGGCGTATGGCAACACGATAGAGGAGGCGAGAGCCGATCTTTTCGGTCTGTACTATGTGGCTGACCATAAGTTGGTTGAGTTGGGACTGACTCCGAATGATGAAGCTTACAAGGCGCAGTATTACAGTTATCTGATGAACGGTTTGCTCACCCAGACTATCCGAATCAAGGAGGGTGACAAGATAGAGGAGGCGCACATGAGAAATCGTGCCCTCATAGCCTGGTGGACCCTGGAGCATGCCGAGGGATCCGTGGAACTGGTTACTGAAGAAGTAAGCTATGCTTCTGCCGAGGATGCCCTGAAGGATGCTGAGGGAAATATCGTAACCACCCGCACCTATGTGAAGGTGAATGATTACGGGAAGCTCCGTCATCTTTTCGGAGAACTCCTTGCAGAGATTCAGCGAATCAAGAGCGAGGGAGATTTCGAGGCAGCACGCCAGTTGGTAGAGAAGTATGCCGTGAATATTGATCCAGACTTGCATCGCGAGATTCTGGCGAGATACAAGAAGTTGAACCTGGCTCCATACAAGGGTTTCATCAATCCAAAGATGACGCTGGTCTATGATGAGGAGGGTAATCCTATCGACGTAAATCTCGATTATGAGGAGAGTTATACCGACCAGATGCTCCGCTATTCTGAGGAGTACGGAACGTTATAAATAATAAATAACGTTATAATAATAGATAATGACAGATAATAAGAACGAGGAATTTCCGATAGTAGATGAAATGGGTAATATCCTGGGTGCCATCACCCGAGGGCATGCCCATGATGGATGCAAGATATTGCATCCTGTGGTTCATCTGCATGTATTCAATAGTAAGGGAGAACTGTATCTCCAGCACCGTCCGTCATGGAAGGATATCCAGCCTGATAAGTGGGATACTGCCTGTGGCGGACATGTGGATTTAGGCGAGAGTGTAAACCTGGCGCTTCATCGTGAAGTGAGGGAAGAGCTGGGTATCACCGATTTCGAACCGGAGTCTTTAGGACATTATGTCTTTGAGAGTCAGAGAGAAAAGGAACTGGTATATGTGCATCGCTGTGTATATGATGGTGAAGTGAAGCCGAGCCAGGAAGAGTTGTCTGGTGGCAGATTCTGGAGTAAGGAAGAAATCAAGGAAAACATCGGCAAGGGTGTTTTCACTCCGAATTTCGAAAACGAATACCAGAAGTATTTCATGTGATATTCTTCATCATGTGATATTTTTCGTCATGTGATATTTTTCATCGGAATACGCAGAGTTATCGGAAACATTCTTGCTTTTCGGATTACGCACTGAATTTAGACGGAAAGCGACCTGTTCGGTCGAGGAACCGGAGCTGCATGATGTATAGTCACGCAGATTTCGCAGATGACGCAGATTTTAGGTCAAAAATCTGTGTATATCTGTGAAATCTGTGTATATCAGTGGAATCTGTGGGACATAAAAAGAGTCTATCAAAAAAATCTGCGTTATCTGCGAAATCTGCGTGACCCTATCAAATGTGGTTTCAGCTCCCTCGACCGCATAGGTCGCTTTCCGTTTAATCCGTGCGTAATCCGAGAAGCAAGAATGTTTCCGATAACTCCGCATAATCCGATGAATAAAAACTCCGCGTGAGATCCGGTGAATGATTCTACGCAGATAAAATTATATCTCAAAGATACCCTTGAGTGCCCCCTTAGCAATCTTTTCGAAATCCTCTCCGAAATCGCAGAAGCGCATGACGGCATTGGCGGCAGCATGCTTCACTCCCATATTATCACCCTGCAATGCCACGGCAGCCTGATCCAGGAATTCATTGATTCCACGATCGTTAGGCTCCTTACCATTCGCAAAGAGGCGGGCAAGAAGCTGGAATCCGGCAATCTCATACAGCGGTTTATTGCTTGCAATCCATTGATATGCAATCACGGGCGCATATTCCACATATTGCAGCAGATTGAAGGCAAGCATCTCAGCCATTTCCTGGCTCTGTACCTGTTCCATCCAGATATCCGTGATTTCAGCCAGCATCTTGTCGGCAGGCATGATGAGGGTAGCAAGAATCTTGCACTCCCGGATATCCTCCTTCCAGAGTTCGATGGCGAGGTCGTAATCCTTGCCGTATTCCTGCGCCATCTTCTTCAATTCATAGAAGGGTACACCCCAATTCAGTTTATATCCCAAGCCCTTGTCACGCATGGATTGCGAACCGGGACCGTTCATTAACAAGCGAAAGCTTCGCTTGATAGTCATCAGTTTCTGATGTGTTTCTTCGTTCATTGTGTCGTGTTTTAAGCTTTTGCCCTTACAGGGCGCCTTGATTATTTATATGTTTAACCCAGGGTGTTGCCCTGGGCTAGGAGCTTCTGCCCTTTCAGGGCGTGTGGGGCAATCTGGTCCTTTTTTAATGCATTAATCCTTTTCAGAATATTCCTTTTACAGTTTTAATAATTTGCAGAACATTCCTTCGAACTGCTCTTCGATATTGGCAGGCTTATGCTTGAAGATGCCGAAGATGGCACTGCCGCTACCGCTCATAGCTGCATATGCGGCCCCCAGATTATAGAGCTTCTGCTTGATTTCTGCTAACTCTGGATGCATCGCAAAGATAGGCGCCTCGAAATCGTTGACAAGCTCATCCTTCCAGGTCTCGATAGGTTGGCGAACGATGTCGCGGCAGCATTTCGCAGGCTTCTTAGGAGTGATGGCAGCATAGGCATCCTTGGTGCTTACAGCGATGTCGTCGCGCTTTACCACCACAATGTAATATCCCTTCATGTTATCTCCAGGACCGCTTGCCGGCATCAGTACATCGCCGATACCCTCAGCATAGCAGGCAGTATCTCCATTCTCCGGGTCTGCACTGATGAAGTAGGCACAGTCGGCACCCAATTTGGCAGCATATCGCTCCATCTCAGGAATACCGATGTTCAGGCGGAAACGCTCATCGAGCAGACGGATCATATAGGCAGCATCCGCAGAGCCGCCACCCATTCCTGCCTGAGATGGGATTCGCTTGACGAGATGCGTATGAATGCGGGGAATCTTGAAGTCGGCAGCCAGCATATTATATGCCTTCACCACCAGGTTCTTCTGTTCATCGCAATCCACGGCATTGCCTGTAATCTTCAGGTCGCACGCTACTTCGCTGGGAAATTCTTCTCCCATCAGCTTGATCTCCAAGGCATCAGTCAGGGGGATAGGGTAGAATACGGTTTCCAGATTGTGGTAACCATCAGCGCGCTTGCTTACTATATTTAAGCCAAGGTTAATCTTGGCGCATGGAAATGTAATCATAATCAATCATTGTTTAAGAGTGATACACTAACTATATGCAATCTATATGCAATCTACTTGCAAAGATATAAAAAATATCCCAAACCCGGTGCTTTTCATCAAGATTATTTTCTTACTTGCATTAAAAATATTAAAAACATCCATATTCTGCAATATCTTTTGTACCTTTGCAAAGTGTATCCTCATTTCAGAAAGAGTGTTTCCGCTTGAGGAAAAATAGATTTTGAGTTAAGGATAGATAGATGATTAGATAAAAATAAAAAATTAAATAGAAATATGAAGAAAGGTGATAAAGTAAGATTCCTGAGCGAAGTGGGCGGCGGAAAGGTGGCTGGCTTCCAGGGCAAGAATATCGTGCTGGTAGAGGATGAAGATGGTTTCGAGATTCCGATGCCGATCAACGAGGTGGTAGTGGTAGAGCAGGATGACTATGCCATGGGCAAAATGATCTCTGCCAAGATGGATGCCAAGCAGAAGGCTGAAGAGCATGCCAACACCGAACTGCATCAGGACAGCAGAAGCATCAAGGCTATCCTGAACGAGCACGAGAATGATGTGGATATGAACGTAGAGGAGTATGATGCTGCCGACCGCGAGATTACCTTCGTGAAGCAGATTCAGGAGCGTACGGGCGGCAACAAGCTCAGCGCTTACCTCGCCTTCGTGCCTATCGATATCAAGGATGTGACCAACACCCGCTTCGAATCGTATATGGTGAACGATAGCAACTACTATCTGCGCTACACCTATCTCGTAGCCGAGGGCAATGCGTGGACCCTGAAGGCGGAGGGTGAAATCGAGCCAAACACCAAGCTCTTCATCGAGGAATTCGGTCGTGAGGCTTTGAATGAGATGGAGCACATCGCCATCCAGATGATTGCCTACAAGAAGGACAAGCCATTCCTGCTGAAGCCAGCTACGGATGTCCAGTTCCGCCTCGACCCGGTGAAGTTCTACAAGCTCCATCTCTTCGAGGAGAATGATTTCTTCGAGACTCCAGCCTATCTCTTCACCATCGTGGAGAACGATGAGGTGGCACGTCCGCTGGTCATCGATTCCAAGCGCTTGAAGGAGCAGATGTACAAGGACGAGAAGGTGATTGCCAACACCAGCAAGAAGAAAAGCAAGAAGGATGATGGTACCCTCGTCATTGATCTTCATGCGGATGAAGTGCTCGAAACAACTGCTGGAATGAATTCTGCAGATATTCTTCATTATCAGATGGATATCTTCAAGAAGACAATGGCGGAGAACAAAAAGAACAAGGGTCAGAAGATTATCTTCATCCACGGCAAGGGAGAGGGCGTATTGCGCCAGGCACTCATCCATGAGTTGAATTATCGCTATAAGAACTGCACCTATCAGGATGCTTCTTTCCAGGAGTATGGATATGGTGCCACACAGGTAACAATCCGATAAAAGTAATCATAAAGTTCAAAGTTCAAATCTCAAAGTTCAAAGTAACATGAAGTACGGATTTATGAAGGTGGCAAGTGCCATCCCTGCCGTCAAGGTAGGTGATGTAATCTTCAACACCCAACAGATAGAAGATCTGATAGCCCAGGCTGAAGGCAAGGGCGTAGAGATCATTACCTTCCCGGAATTGTCTATTACAGGCTATTCCTGTCAGGACCTTTTCCGCCAGCAGATGCTCCTGGAATCATCAGAGCAGGCGGTGATGATGCTGCTCGATTTCACCCGCAAACTCGACATCATCTCCATTGTCGGCGCACCGGTAGTGGCTGGCGATCTGCTGCTGAATTGCGGTATCGTGATCCAGCACGGACAGATCTTGGGCATCGTGCCTAAGACCTATCTCCCTAACTACAGTGAGTTCTATGAGAAGCGCTGGTTTGCCTCTGCCCAGGATTTGCGCGACTGTGAGGTCCGCTATGCCGGACACAAGGTGAAGCTGACTCCGGATGTGCAGATTTTCCGCACCTACGACGGCGTGCAGTTTGGCGTAGAGATATGCGAGGATGTATGGGCGCCGGCTCCTCCTAGCAACAAGCTGGCACTGGCTGGTGCCGATCTCATCTTCAACCTCTCAGCGAGCGATGAACTCATCGGAAAGCACAACTATCTGAAAAGTCTGCTGAGCCAGCAGAGTGCCCGCACCATGACAGGTTACATCTACAGTTCCTGCGGTTTTGGCGAGAGCACGCAGGATGTGGTATATGGGGGAAATGCCCTGGTTTATGAGAATGGAGCTTTACTTGCACAAGGTGAGCGTTTCTCTCTTGAACCTCAGATGGTTATTGCGCAGGTTGATGTGGAGAAACTCCGTTCAGAGCGTCGCACAAATTCCACCTATGTCAACGCCCAGCGTAACATCAAATATTCGGTTCTCGGCGGACAGTTCAACATCCGTAACATCGATGCCGATCCTACCGAGAACGAACGCGAGTTCGTATTGGAACGTGAGGTGAATCCTCATCCTTTCATTCCTACCAGCAGCGATATGAATGCCTCCTGCGAGGAGATTTTCAATATCCAGCTGATGGGGCTTGCCAAGCGCATCGTACATACCCATGCCAAGACGGTGGTAGTGGGTATCAGCGGCGGATTGGATTCCACCCTTGCCCTGCTCGTCTGCGTGAAGGCATTCGATAAGCTGAAGATGGACCGCCGAGGCATCGTGGGCGTTACCATGCCAGGTTTCGGAACCACCGATAGAACATATAATAATGCCATCTCGCTGATGAAGAGTCTGGGCATTACCATCAGGGAAATCAGCATCGCCAAGGCTGTGACCCAGCATTTCGAGGATATCGGTCATGATGCCAGCGTGCATGATGTAACCTATGAGAATTCGCAGGCACGCGAGCGTACGCAGATTCTGATGGATCTTGCCAACAAAATGGGCGGTATGGTGATAGGCACCGGCGACCTTTCTGAGCTGGCTCTGGGCTGGGCTACCTATAATGGCGACCA
The DNA here is from genome assembly GCF_003436715.1 of Prevotella sp. TF12-30. Lineage (NCBI taxonomy): Bacteria > Pseudomonadati > Bacteroidota > Bacteroidia > Bacteroidales > Prevotellaceae > Prevotella > Prevotella sp. TF12-30. The sequence continues at coordinate 23,075 of NZ_QSQJ01000020.1, forward strand.
CATGAGCATGTATGGCGTGAATGCCAGCATCCCTAAGACCCTGATCCGTCATCTCGTGAACCATGTTGCCGAGAGTGGGGTGGATGAGCAGAGCCGTATCACCCTGCGCGACATCATCGATACACCAATCAGTCCGGAGCTGATTCCTGCCGATGAGAACGGAAACATCAAGCAGAAGACAGAAGATCTGGTGGGCCCATACGAGCTGCACGATTTCTTCCTCTATTACTTCCTGCGTTTCGGATTCCGTCCGTCCAAGATTTACATACTGGCTAAGAAGGCGTTTATCGATACCAAGCTGGAGCGTGTGAAGATCAGCGATAATGATCCGGATTCCTACGATGAGGAGACCATCAAGAAGTGGCTCAAGACATTTGTTCGCCGTTTCTTCAACCAGCAGTTCAAGCGAAGCTGTCTGCCTGATGGCCCGAAGGTGGGAAGCGTGAGCCTCAGTCCTCGTGGCGACTGGCGCATGCCTAGCGATGCCGCATCCACCATCTGGCTGCAGGAGGCGGAAAATCTGTAGTTTTCCTGCCAGCCTTAACAGAATATTGATTCCCGATTTGAGCATTCGATACTATTTTGATGCTCAAATCGGGATTTTTAATAGAAAAATTATTAATTTGTTACCTCATTATTAGGGAAAAACATATTTTTTTTGTAACTTTGCGCCCAAAAGTAAAAACAATATAAAATTTAAATAGATAATATGGCTAAGAAATTTGCCGAGCACAATGGTCTGAATTTGACTCAGACAAACAATGACGTACTAGCAGCGTGGGAGAAAAATGATATCTTCCACAAGTCTATTGATGAGCGTGAAGGCTGCCCTCAGTTTATCTTCTTTGAGGGACCTCCATCAGCTAATGGCCACCCGGGTATTCACCACGTGTTGGCACGTAGTATCAAGGATACATTCAACAGATACAAGACCATGAAGGGTTTCCAGGTTCACCGCAAGGCGGGATGGGATACCCACGGACTCCCTGTTGAACTCGGTGTCGAGAAGGAACTCGGCATCACCAAGAAGGATATCGACAACAAGGCTTCTGAGAAGTATATCTCTACCGAGGACTACAACCACAAGTGCCGCGAGAACGTGATGAAGTTCACCGCAGAGTGGCGCGAGTTGACCGAGAAGATGGGTTACTTCGTAGATCTCGATCATCCTTATATCACTTACGACAACAAGTATATCGAGACGCTCTGGTGGCTCCTCAAGCAGCTCTACAACAAGGGTCTGCTCTACAAGGGTTACACCATCCAGCCATACTCTCCAGGCGCAGGTACAGGTTTGAGCTCTCACGAGTTGAACCAGCCTGGCTGCTATCGCGATGTAAAGGACCTCACCACCACAGCCCAGTTCCTCATCAAGGATCCTAAGGCTGAGTGGACCAAGTGGGGCAAGCCATACTTCATCGCATGGACCACTACACCTTGGACTTTGCCATCAAACGTGGCTCTCTGTGTGGGTCCTAAGATTGATTATGTAGCTATCGAGACCTACAACCTCTACAATGGCGATCCTATGACACTCGTGATGGCTGAGGCGCTGGTAGGTTCATATCTGAAGGCAGACCAGGAGTGCAAGGAGGGCGATCTCCTGCCATTCGACAAGGAGAAGAAGCAGTGCCCATGGCGCATTATCGACCACATGAAGGGTACCGATCTCGAAGGCTTGCACTACGAGCAGCTCCTGCCATGGGTGAAGCCATGCGAGAAGGTAGATGCTTTTGCTCCAGCTTTCGTTACAGAATATGCTGCAGCTCATCCTGAGAAGGTATTCGCTTCTGAGGATGGTCGCGATAAGTTCGTTGAGATGGATAGCGAGGCTTTCCGCGTAATCCTCGGCGACTATGTTACTACCGATGACGGTACAGGTATCGTGCACATCGCTCCTACATTCGGTGCCGATGATGCCAAGGTGGCTAAGGATGCCAATATCCCAGCCCTCTACCTTATTAATAAGAAGGGTGAGACCCGCCCAATGGTTGACCTCCAGGGTAAGTTCTATCTCATCGAAGACCTCGATGCCAACTTCGTGAACGCTTGCGTCAACAAGGAGGCATACGCTCATCACGCAGGCGACTACGTGAAGAATGCCTACGACCCACAGTTTAATGTGGATGGTGTTTGGGACAAGAAGGCTTCTGATAAGGCTGAAGACCTGAACATCGTACTCTGCTACGAGTTGAAGCAGGAGGGCAAGGCTTTCAAGAGCGAGAAGCATGTGCACAACTATCCTCACTGCTGGCGTACCGACAAGCCTATCCTCTACTACCCATTGGATAGCTGGTTTATCAAGGATACTGCCCGTAAGGAGCGCATGGTAGAATTGAACAAGACCATCAACTGGCAGCCTGAGAGCACCGGTACAGGCCGTTTCGGCAACTGGCTCGAGAACCTGAACGACTGGAACCTTTCCCGTTCCCGCTTCTGGGGTACTCCATTGCCTATCTGGCGTGATGAGAACCGTGGCGAGAAGTGCATCGGCAGCCTCGAGGAACTCTATGCTGAAATCGAGAAGTCTGTGGCTGCCGGTATCATGCAGAGCAACCCACTGAAGGAGAATGGTTTCGTTCCTGGCGACTACAGTCAGGAGAACTATGATAAGATTGACCTCCACCGTCCATACGTTGACAAGATTGTATTGGTTAACGAGGAGGGCAAGCCAATGTATCGCGAGAGCGACCTCATCGACGTTTGGTTCGATTCAGGCTCAATGCCTTACGCTCAGCTCCACTACCCATTCGAGGGTGAGATGGCACGTGGCACAGAGTCAGACCGCGATGCACTCATCCACAGCACCTACGAGGGATATGCTATTCCTCCTAAGTTCTATCCAGCCGACTTCATCAATGAGGGCGTGGATCAGACCCGTGGATGGTTCTTCACCCTGCACGCCATCGCTACCATGGTATTCGACAGCGTAGCTTTCAAGAACGTAATCTCTTCTGGCCTCGTTCTCGATGCCAAGGGTAACAAGATGAGTAAGCACGTGGGTAACGTAACCAACCCATTCGAGATGATCGATAAGTATGGTGCCGATCCTGTTCGTTTCTATATGATGACCAACAGCGAGCCTTGGGACAACCTCAAGTTCGACCCTAACGGTGTAGATGAGACCCGTCGCAAGTTCTTCGGTACCTTATATAATACCTACAGCTTCTTCGCCCTCTACGCTAATGTAGATGGTTTCGATGCAGAGGCTGCTCAGGTGCCATTCGAGAAGCGCCCAGAGATCGACCGCTGGATTCTCTCTTCACTCAATACCCTCATCAAGGGCGTTGACAGAGAGTTGGCTGGCTACGATCCAACCCGCGCAGGCCGTCTCATCGACGCTTTCGTGAACGATGACCTCTCTAACTGGTACGTTCGTCTGAACCGTAAACGTTTCTGGGGTAAGGAGATGAGCGAGGATAAGCTCAGCGCTTACCAGACTCTCTATACCTGTTTGATGACAGTGGCTAAGCTGCTGGCACCATTCGCTCCATTCTATGCAGACGAGTTGTATCACGACTTGGGCGGCGAGTTGGAGAGCGTACACCTCGATAAGTTCCCAGTAGCTGATGAAGCTGCTATCGATGCCGACCTGGAAGAGCGTATGGCCATCGCCCAGAAGATTACTTCCATGGTATTGGCATTGCGTCGCAAGGTGAACATCAAGGTTCGCCAGCCACTGCAGCAGATCATGATTCCTGCCGTAGATGATGTACAGAAGGCACACATCGAGGCAGTAGCTGGACTGTTGAAGAACGAGGTGAACGTGAAGGAGGTTAACTTCATTGAGGGTCAGGGCATTCTCGTGAAGAAGGTGAAGTGTAACTTCAGAGTGATGGGTAAGAAGTTCGGCAAGCTGATGAAGGGTGTTGCTGCCCAGATGTCAGCGCTCGACCAGGACCAGATTGCAGCCTTCGAGAAGGCAGGCAACATCACATTGAATATTGACGGACAGGAAGCCGTAGTAGAGGTAGCCGACGTGGAGATTATCTCTGAGGATATCCCAGGATGGCTCGTATCTAACGAGGGCAATCTGACCGTAGCGCTTGAGGTAGAGTTGACTCCTGAATTGAAGAAGGAGGGTATGGCTCGTGAGCTGATCAACCGTATCCAGAACCTCCGCAAGGAGACTGGTCTGGAGATTACCGACCGCATCAAGGTGACTGTGGCTTCCAATGAAGAGACCAATGCCGCCATCGAGTCATTCGGCGACTACATCAAGGGTCAGGTACTGGCTGACAGCATCGAAATCGGTGACAACGCAGGTGTTGAGACCGAGTTTGATGACTTTAAGTTGAACATTCTCGTAGAGAAGAATTAAATAGTTAGGAGTTAGAAGTTAGGAGTCAGGAGTTATCCGAAGCTACTTGCTTCTAACTTCTTTCCTTAAAACTCTAGTCTAATAATAACTTTTATAACAAAACAACGTCTATGGCTAACGAAAAAGCACGTTATAGCGATGTAGAACTCGAGGAGTTCCGCGCTATCATTGAAGAGAAGTTAAAGGTGGCAAAGCAGACCTACCGTGACTGTATGGCTCAGCTCAACCACTCAGATAGTAATGATGTGGTAGATACATCACCAACCTACAAGGCTCTTGAGGAGGGCAGCGAGGCACAGAGCAAGGAGGAAATCATCCAGATGGCTCAGCGCCAGCAGAAGTTCATCAAGGGGCTGGAGGCTGCGCTGGTCCGCATTCAGAACAAGACCTATGGCATCGACCGCGAGACGGGCGAGTTGATTCCTAAGGAGCGTTTGCGTGCAGTACCTCATGCCACATTGAGTGTAGCTTCCAAGGAGGCTAGAAAGAAATAATAAATGGAGAAAAAAAGGAATTTACATATCGGCTGGCTCGTCACGGCAATGGTGGTTGTGCTGCTTATCATCGACCAATGGATTAAGCTGTACATCAAGACCCACTTTTGCCTTGGCGAGTCTGTTCGTGTTACAGATTGGTTTTTTATCGATTTCATTGAGAACAACGGAATGGCGTGGGGCATGTCGTTTATCGGCAAGTTCTGGCTCAGTCTGCTGCGCTCTGTAGCCATCGTCGCTCTCATTGTCTATCTCTATCGCATCATCAAGCGGGGTACGCATCGTCTGCTCTACATCATCCTCGTAGCCCTGGTACTTACGGGTGCCATCGGCAATATGATCGATTCGATGTTCTATGGTCTGATGTTCACTGCATCCTCGCCTTATTACGTATCCTATATGGTACCGTTCGGCGATGGCTATGCACCTTTCTTCATGGGTAAGGTCGTGGATATGTTCCGCTTCCCGTTCTTCGACTATACCTGGCCGGAGTGGGTACCTTTCTGGGGTGGTCAGCAGGGAACATTCTTCGATCCTGTATTCAATTTTGCTGATGCCTGCGTCAGCGTGGGTATCATCTCCATGCTGCTCTTCTGCCGCAAGGAACTGGAACAGCTCGGAGGAAGTAATAAGAAAAAGGAAGGGGAGAAGAAGGAGACTTCTGCTAATAAGGAAGATAAGAAATAGAAAGGAGGTATGAGAATGAAGAAGTTAATGATTTGTCTTGTGGCAGTGATGGCATTGCTTTTCTGCGTTTCATCCTGCAAGCCTTCCCTGCCTAGCGGCGTCTTGTCGAAGGGCAAGATGACGGATATTCTTTATGATTATCACCTGGCTCTGGCGATGGCACACATGGATGATAACGGCGACAAGGGACAGAGCCTGGCTTATCGCGAGGCGGTGCTCAGAAAACACGATGTCACCTCTGCCGAGTTTGATTCTTCCATGGTTTATTATATGCGTCATACCGAACTGCTGGAGGATGTGTATAAGGACCTGACCGACCGTTACAACAACGAGATTACAGCCATGGGCGGTAGTGCCAAGGAGGGAGGAGAGTTTGCTAATCTCTCCGCCACCGGCGATACGGCTAATGTATGGAATCTCGCTACATCGATGGTGTTCATGCCTGTGAAGCCGTTCAATAGTACCAGCTTCAATATCAAGGTGGATTCTACTTTCCATAAGGGCGACCGCCTGATGCTCGATTTCGATGCGCAGTTCATCTACCAGGATGGTATGCGCAATGGTGTTGCGATGCTCGCAGTGCAGTTTGGTAACGACAGTATTGCCCAGCGTACCATCATGATTCAGAGTACCCAGCATTATTCGGTGGAACTCTCTGATGCTGATTCACTTGGCATCAAGAGCGTGAAGGGATACATCATGCTGATGAATGACGATAACGGCACGGGTGTCTCTTCTCAGACTACCTTGAAGCTGATGTTCCTGGAGCATATCAAGCTGATTCGCATGCATCCGCAGAAGCCTGTGGCATCGCCGGCAGGAAGCTCTCCATCGGTATCATCCGATAGTCTCCGAAAGGATAGTGCATCATCCTCTTCATCCTCATCAGGTGAAAAACCGGGAGAGCAGACCTTCGAGATGTCATCCCAAAAGCCGGTTCATCCTATCAGAATGCCGGATGGCAAACCGCTGAGACCACTCAAGGAAATGAAGCCGATGAAGGCTGAACCTCTTAAGACGAGATAGCGATGGAGGAGCTGAGAAGATGCGGTGCTCATACCGTGGTACTTCCCGATGGCACCATCCTGCAGCAGGCAGTGGTGGAGATTGCCGAGGGTAGAGTAGTCAACTACTATGAGTTCCGAGAGGAGTTGCCTATGACCGAATGGCTGGGCGGAGAAATCAGGGTAGAGCGTGATGAGGAAGGCATCCTCTGCGCTCTATGGAACGGGAAAAGATTAAACAATAAACATTAAACAATAAACATTAATAATATGTTAAGCGTAGATCAATTAGAAGACAAGTTGATAGACTTGGCATTTGCTGAGGATATCGGTGATGGCGACCACACAACCTTGTGTTGCATTCCAGAGGACGCCATGGGTAAGAGCCATTTGCTCATCAAGGAAGATGGCGTTTTGGCAGGTGTAGAAATGGCAAAGAAGGTATTCGCACGCTTCGATCCTACCATGAAGGTAGAGGTTCTGTTGCAGGACGGTACCCACGTGAAGAAGGGCGACATCGCTATGATCGTAGAGGGCAAGACCCGTTCGCTGCTCCAGACTGAGCGCCTCATGCTCAACATCATGCAGCGTATGAGTGGTATCGCTACCATGACCGCTAAGTATGTAAAGCGCCTTGAAGGTACCAAGACTCACATCCTCGACACCCGTAAGACTACTCCAGGTCTCCGTATGTTGGAGAAGCAGGCTGTGAAGATTGGTGGTGGTATGAACCATCGTATCGGTCTCTTCGATATGATTCTCCTCAAGGACAATCACATCGATTTCGCTGGCGGTATCGATAACGCCATCGACCGTTGCCATGCTTATCTCAAGGAGAAGGGTCTCGATCTGAAGATTGAAATCGAGGTTCGCAGCTTCGATGAGCTCGACCAGGTATTGAAGCACGGCGGTGTCAACCGCATCATGCTCGACAACTTCTCTGTGCCTGATACCAAGAAGGCAGTAGATATCATCGCTGGCAAGTATGAGACTGAGTCTTCTGGCGGTATCACCTACGATACCATTCGCGACTATGCTGAGCAGGGTGTTGACTTTATCTCTGTAGGTGCCTTGACACACAGTGTGAAGGGTTTGGATATGAGCTTCAAGGCTTGTGATTAATATAAATAAAGGTATATTTTATGAATAAGATTTTTGCTTCAGCCCTGATGGCTGTGGCTATGTTGGGCAGTGTCTCTGAGGCTGAGGCCTGCAGCAACTTCATCGTGGGCAAGAAGGCATCAGTAGATGGTTCGGTGATGTGTTCTTACAGTGCCGACGATTACGGTATGTTCCAGTACCTCTGCCATTATCCTGCGGCTAAGCATGCCAAGGGCGAGATGCGCAAGATTTTCGATTGGGACAGCAATAAGTATTATGGCGAGATTCCTGAAGCTGCCGAGACCTACAACGTAATCGGCAACATCAACGAGTGGCAGGTTACCATCGGCGAGACTACCTATGGCGGTCGTGAGGAGATGGTGGATTCTACCGGTATCATGGACTATGGTTCACTCATCTATGTAGCTCTCCAGCGCAGTAAGACGGCTCGTGAGGCTATCAAGGTGATGACCACCCTCGCCAATACCTACGGTTACAACTCTGGCGGTGAGACCTTCACCATCTGCGATCCTAACGAGGCTTGGATCATGGAGATGATGGGTAAGGGTGCCGGTTCCAAGGGTGCTGTATGGGTAGCTCTCCGCATTCCGGATGATGCTGTCTGTGCGCATGCCAACCAGAGCCGCATCGGCAAGTTCAACATGAAGGACAAGAAGAATGTGATGTATGCCAAGGATGTGGTTTCTTTTGCCCGCAGCAAGGGGTGGTTCAAGGGCAAGGATGCTGATTTCTCCTGGAAGATGGCTTATGCAAAGCCTGATTTCTCTGGTCGCCGTTTCTGCGATGCCCGTGCCTGGGCGATGCTGAACCACTTCTATGATATGAGTCCTTATCTGGATTGGGCACTCGGCAAGAATCCTGATGCGCAGGATATGCCTCTCTGGGTGGTTCCTAACAAGAAGGTGAGCGTACAGGATGTAGAGAATGTGATGCGCGACCATTACGAGGGTACTCCTCTTTCTGTAGCCGATGGTTCTGATATCGGCGGTGGTATCTGGGAGATGCCTTATCGTCCTACACCATTGATGTACAAGGTGGATGGCAAGCAGTATTTCAACGAGCGTCCTGTCAGCACCCAGCAGAGTGGTTTCGTATTCGTGAGCCAGATGCGTTCATGGTTGCCAAGAGAGATTGGTGGCGTGTTCTGGTTTGCCAACGACGATGCCAATATGGCTGCGTTCACTCCAGTATATTGCTCTATGACCGAGCGTCCTGAGTGCTATAATACTCCTGGTGCTGATGCCTTGCATTTCAGCAAGAAGAACGCTTACTGGGTTTGCAACATGACCAGCAACATGGTTTATCCTCGTTACAGTCTGATGTTCCCAACCTTGAAGGAGGTTCGTGATAGCTTGGACAACAGCTATTTCGCTGCTCAGGCAGGTGTTGAGAAGAAGGCTCAGGAGCTTTATACCCAGAACCCACAGGCAGCCGTGAAGTATCTCAACGACTACAGTGTAGAGAAGGCTCAGCAGATGTTGGCTCGCTGGAATCAGCTTTTCGAGTTCATGGTGGTAAAGTACAATGATATGATCATCAAGCCAACCGATAAGAATGGTACCTTCAAGAAGACTCCATACGGTTTGGGTGCTACTCCAGTTCGTCCTGGTTATCCAGAGAAGTTTGCCAAGCAGCTTGTAAAGCAGAGTGGCGATAAGTTCCTGGTTCCAGAGGAGAAGAAATAAAACAAGAATCTCCCTATAAGTTCAGGTGTCTATCACCTGGCTTATAGGGAGATTTTGTATATCGCTCCTTCAAACTTTACTTGGTGTCTGATGAGCTTTTCAATTTCTCAATATGCTCTAAAGGCAACTGGGTGGCGGCTGATACCTGATCTGTAGATAAGCCCATAGCAAGAAGGCGTTGGGCTGTGGCAATATTAGCCTTGTTTTCACCTTCAGCTAATCCTTCAGCTCGTCCTTCTTCTCGTCCTTCAGCTCGTCCTTCTTCTCGTCCTTCTTCTCGTCCTTCAGCTCTTCCTTCAGCTCTTCCTTCAGCTAATCCTTCTTCTCTTCCTTCTTCTCGTCCATCGGCATGACCTTCCTGCCAGCCATCATCATAACCCGTCTTGATAACGCTGCGCTGATAGCGCAGATTCTCCATGTGACGGACATAATCATTCTTTTCCGCTACGGTCAACTTATCTATATCCAGGCATTTGCGGGCATCTGCCAAACCTGGAGCCTGGGCTGCCTCGCTGATCTCGCCAGTCTTGAGAAACTCGATCCATTCATCCAGATTGTTCACCGCCAGCTTATCGAAGTTGTTCACGCAGAGCAGATAATATTCCGGGAATATGTCTCCGGCTTCGCGATTAGTCTTGCGACCTTGAGGAATTTCATCACCGAAGAAGAG